>NZ_WUDQ01000140.1:0-8204 GCF_009827695.1 Paenibacillus sp. OT2-17
TTGGGATGGATGGGAACGTTTCAGACTGAACACGATTTTATACTTTCTTCATTATATGCAGGGGTTACGCTTGGGGCCGGGTTAGGTATTGTGTTCCGCTTTGGCGGCACCACGGGCGGCTCAGATATTATCGCTCGTATTCTAAACCGGAAGTTTGGCTGGAGTATGGGAAGGATTCTGCTGGTCATTGATATTGTCATTATCGGTGCTTCACTACTTTACATACCAAAAGAAAAAATTCTATATACATTAGTCGCCGTGTTCATCGCGTCCAAGATTATTGATTTTATACAAGAAGGGGCCTATTCCGCCAGAGCCTTTATGATTATCAGCGACCACACGATGGACATTGCGGATATTATTATTAGGGACATGGATCGCGGAGTTACTATTATTCCGGCTGTAGGTGCATTTTCCAAGCAGGCCAAGCATGTTGCCTATTGTGTCGTGCCTCGTCAGGAAATACGACGTTTGCACCAAATTGTTAAATCGGTTGATCCACGGGCGTTTATTAT
The DNA here is from genome assembly GCF_009827695.1 of Paenibacillus sp. OT2-17. NCBI lineage: Bacteria > Bacillati > Bacillota > Bacilli > Caryophanales > Paenibacillaceae > Paenibacillus > Paenibacillus sp. OT2-17. The sequence continues at coordinate 516 of NZ_WUDQ01000140.1, forward strand.
CATACAGGATGTGCATGATGTACATGGAGAGGGGTTCAAAGAGGAATAGCCCGGAAATCCGGGCGATGGGCTAACCTATATGGATGGCTCAGCAGCCAACGACGCGAATGTTCGAATTTTGCATCGTTATCCAGAGAGACCAGCTCGATATTTACGATAACCTGCATAGACCAGCGCCAGCAGAACAATCATGCCGATTGCCAATTCTGCCCGGCGCTCACTTTCACGCGGGATAAATGGCGCCAGGGCAGTGGCGTCTTTTTCACGTCCAAACAAGGCATTAAACGTCGGATTCCCCTGATCCAACGCCCCTCTAATCGCTGAGGCATCTGCATTTTGCTGATCCCCCAAACCTTTGACGTAGGAAATCCATGAATCAGCCCGGACAACTTCACTTGTTCTGCCATGAATCAATGCTGCTGTACGGATCGTCTCATAGTGGTCCTCCAGCACTGCGGCTCCAGCTTTGAAACCCTTCATGTTACCTTTAGCAAACTGGCTGTTCAAGCCACTAACATCTTCTTTTAAAATCTTATAATACTGCTGCCATAAAGGCTGACGCGGATGTGCAAGCGCATCGGTCGCAAGTCGTAAATTGGCCGCAGCCTTCACCCACTCATCCGGTGATGCTTGGACGGACTGAGTAGCTTGCTGCACCTCAAGGATGCTGCCGGACAAAGCATGAATGGCCTCTACAGATAACGCTGCCTGCACCTGTCCGGTGCCAAACCATCGACTCACCTCGGCTACATCCGCGCGCGCTTTTTCAATGTTCCCGTCCATGACATCCCGGTACAGTATCGCAGCTGCATGATCTAGTTCCTCAATTTCTTTTGTATTTCCTATGGGTTTTGACTGATCACGCGCTTCTGCCACACCTGGAGGGACGCAGACAGACAGCAGCAGGACCATAGATAAAACAACACTCGAAACAATACGTATCATAATTTGAAACGCCTGACCCCTAAACATGGGACATCCCTCCTCACCTTACTGTATGGCAAGGTTACCGGGACTAGAACTTGCTTTAGGACGAATCGTTTGAAGCCGGGTTATGCCCGGGACAAAATAGGAAACATTCGTTGGTTTTCTTTACATGTGTTTTGATCTTTAGTTTTATAAAATAGCGTCGTATCTTCCTGTTTCAACAGAGAAATATTGCAGCCTTCCTGTTCTCTTGGTGTAAAGCCAAAAACAACCTTCTTCGTTTCTTGTTTCGTTACCGCTGACAGTATGATATCCATAGGAATTTCGCCCGTTCCATAAATATCGTAACAATTCATCGTATCCCCTTCAAAATCTGCAACCACAATCGTATCGTATTGAGGTATATACCAAAATTTATCATTAAAAAACGAGATGGCATAGAATAAGACCAGCCATTCACTACTTTTCGCAGCAAAAAGTGAATACGGATTTAATCTAGCACTTTTATTTTTCAGTAAATTTAAATCCGACTGCTCTTCCATGTTCAATTTCTCAACTTTAATGTCTACGTTGTTTGCGGTTACTTTCCGGTTTAATTGATATTCTTGTACCGAAACAAACCCGAATTTAGGGTAAAAATTCTTCACACTATCATTTGCGAACAAATACATAGCATCACAGTTGCCCTGCCAATCTTCTAATACACGTTCTATTAAAAACCGGCTCAACCCTTGATTTCTATAGTTGGTATCCGTCATTACAGTTCCGATTTGGATATACTTTCTTATTTCACCCGACAAACAAAAATCCATCAGACTTATAGATACATTAGCCACAACAGCCTCCCCATCTAAAAGTACGTAAGGGATATATTTATCATTCCAAAAGCCCAATTGATACCAAGCCTCAAAATCAAAACCAAAGCTTTGTTTGGCTAATTGATTAAAGCTCTTTCTTATTTTAAGATCATCACGGATTCCTTTTTTAAATATATATTCTTTTTGGCTTATAACAATATTCATCTCTATTTCTCCACTTCTACTCCCATTCGATTGCGCCCAAACATGGCAAGCCATGTCGCTATGATACTGACAAGGGTCAGCATATAGGTAAAAGCACGCACTTGCGGTACATCATCCGTTAGCGTCTTCGGAAGATACGGATATATGCCAAATGTATAATCCATCGTATCATTTAACAATGTCCAGAGTGCAGCTAGGCATAAAGCAGTCCATTTGCAGGTGAAAAAACGCACGAACAGTAACGCTTCGACCGCCATTGCCGTGTGAGATGCCACCAGCATCCAATCCTGCCATATCATATGTCCCCCCTGCGCGACTCCCCAAAAAATAATAGCTGAAGCCCAGATGCCATATTTTACACTCGTGACAACAGCCAACGCCTCCATGATCTGCCGAATGACCTTCAAGCTCTTAAGACGCGGAGGATAGAGCAAAAATGCTATAGAGATCGTAAAAAACAGACTCGCCGTCGGACTATCAGGCACAAATACAATCTGCCACAACGGATGATAATTTAGTGTATATTCCAACTGCCCCCCATACCATATGTACCCATACACTGTTCCCAGCAAATTACACCAGAACAGCAGCCACAAAAAAGGCCGGCTCGTCAAGAACGACCGGCTCCACAAATAAGATAACGACACGTCCTTCATCCTCCGTTCATACGACAGTTACCTTGTACAGGCTCCATCCTACAAAGACTATATCATATCCAAGCGTATCAAAAAAACCTGACCGCCGCTACAGTCAGGTTTGATGATTATAATCTCGAACTAACGATTTGTCTGAAATCCAACTTAGGGTTCCTAAAATTGTTCTAACTCATTGCTTTCAGTTCATCCGTAAGATGACGAAAAGCTACTTCATCTCCGGAGGCTAGCGCCTCATCAATATCCTTGTAGAGTTTTTCACTCCGGTGTTTACGTAATGCCTCGTCCAAAACCATCTCAGCAGACAGGCCCAACATTACTTCATAAGTAACCTTCATTTTATCCATAGGATGCACCTCCAACATGAGTTTAAGAGATCCTATATTCTTTTCCTTTCGCCACATAGCTGAGTGCCGTTCGTGACATCCGCTGCAAATCTGCATCTGTCAATTCGCGCACCACTTTGGCAGGTGTACCGAGAGAAAGAGTATAGGGTGGTATTTTGGTATTTTCCGTAACGACCGACCCTGCTCCTATTAAAGCATATTCACCAAGCTCCGCTCCGTTGAGTACAATGGCCCCCATACCGATTAAAGTGCCTTTGCCTACCGTACAACCGTGGATTATTGCAGCATGACCTACCGAAATGTCATCCGCCAGCAACAGGGGCTGATCCGTGTTCACATGTCCCACGACACTGTCCTGAATATTGCAGCGTTCACCGATGATGATAGGCGCCATATCTCCGCGCAGTACGGCATTAAACCATACAGAGGAATCTTGACCGATCGTTACTTTTCCGACAATTTTTGCTCCTTCTGCCATATAGACAGATGAATGGAGCTGTGGCATGTTTCCGTTATAGTGAATCAGCATCAACTTCACCCTCTCATTTTGGGTGAAATTCTATCAACATGTGTGCTGCTTGTCAATGGAGCCGTATACCCGAGTCGTTCCGCCCAATGCGGCACTCTCCCGCCAACTTCAGCCCCCAGGCCGTCATCTGTACAGATGGTCCTGTCGAATGATCACCCTGACGAAGCATACCCAAGTGAAGCATCATTCGTATAATCCTCTGATCAAAGACCGAACGGGGCGTATCATAGTAAAACGGTCGAATCAGTGGGCCGATATGTACAAAAAGCGACTCTGAGGACGTCCAAGGCCTGGCACATTCTCCAATCCAGTAGACTAGAGAGAGCAAATTAGGAACGGCTCCTTTATACAATCTTAACCAAAACCTGAATAGCTGTATCATTTCCTGCTCAATTGTATGCTCCTGATGCGCTTCTCCCTTTGCTGTCAGCACAACCTGGTCCCCTTTCTCCTCAATGTACTTGGAGTGACGGGCATAATCATACAGTAGTGCCATTCGGTCTGGATAAAACTTAAAAGAGGAGCCATACCCGAAACGCCATCCTCCCTTACCCAAAAGCGGCTCCGCAATGTGCAAATGCTCCATCAGCTGCTGCTGATTGCGACGATACCAAGCTCCCTCGGGATTTAGCGGAACCTCATGCTGCCCCATGTATTGAAGGAAAAGCCGTAAATCCTCTGCCAGCAGATGCCCTTCATCCCGGTACGACGACGGTTCGCTCACCCGTGTCATTCCGCTTTGGAAGTCATGTACCATAACACGTCGAAAGCGCTCCTTCATATCCAACGGAATTTGGAACAAATACCTCGTATTGTGCGTCGAACCATTGAACAACCAGCCACTAGAACGCAGACGGGTCACAATATCCCTTGGCCGCTCACCAGGACTTTCGTCCTCCTCAACAGACTGTTTGGCTATTGCAACCAATTCCTCCATGCTGAAATACGGTCGGTCATCGAACAGCAGCGCGTTCAAAAACCTTACCTCTGACAACCTCAGCTCCTTGACCTGCGTCTCAAAAAAACTACTGCTGCCGAGCTTCGTCAAAATCCCCTGGATCAACTCATGCTTGGAATTAGGTTTACAGTCACAATCGTAATACACCGCGATTCTGTTCAAATGCACAATATCCGCAAATGTCAGCATATCCGCCAGATTCATTGTTCCATCGCCTCGTCACTGGACTGTCATCCGGAATTGATTCTTACCTGTTGTACCCACAGCTTTGACGGATTGTTCAGACTCTAAACCTCTTTTTTTGCAAAGGTATAATTAAAAAACAAAAAAGACCACGACTTCTACGATAAGTAGAAGCCTTGGTCTTTTACTAACTTTTTGAGTTACAGTCACTTTTCTCTTGCAAATGCTTCGTGCAATTATACAAAAGTGGTGCCCAATCCATATCCTCACGCTGGAGTACGCTAAGTGACAAATTGCCGATTCGTTCCGTGAATTTTTCCTGATACAGAGCCTTATACAAATTAGCCAAAAAACCGCCGTGGGAAACGACCAGCAGATTCTTGTCCCGATTTTCCGTCCAAATGGCCTCCATAAAAGCTAGCCCACGAAGCTGAACATCTGCATCGCTTTCCTGCCCGAGATCCAGCAGATGCCAGTCGACTCCCCACTTCTCTTCACGCTCGGCCTGCGTCATGCCCTCGACCTGACCATAAGCACGTTCTCTTAGTCGATCATCAGACTCTAACAACGGGAGATGCAGAGCAGAAGCAATAATCTCCCCGGTCTCTTTCGCTCTGGAGAGACTACTTGTAATAAGCCCGTCCCAATGATAAGGCTCTTCCTTTAATCGTTCTGCTAGCAAGCGTGCCTGTCGGCGCCCTTCCTCATTCAACGGAATATCACTGTGGCCCTGGATTTTCCCTACCGCATTCCAATCCGTCAATCCATGTCTGATCAAGCCAATAAGCATCGTGTCGTTTCCTCCGCTGTTTTGTTATTCAGTCATTGTTATGAATTCATATTGGACCAGCTGTCCTGCTAATTTCTGACCCTTCTCGCCCGATGGATCCAGCCCAGAGAAAATAAAGCAAGCGCAAGTGCCAATACAGACAACAGCATCCAGTATTGCGGATAAGTAGGAACAATGCTAGCAACCAGCGGGTCCATAATGCCACTATTCACATCTTTAATGTGGTATTGATATTGTGGAGATGTACTTGTAGTTTCCAACAGGCCTGTCGGTAAAATACCAGTGTCCATGACAGGAGCTGCTTGAGGGGGATTTTCCTGAGAGGAGCTTCCATTCCAGTTCAAAAACAAAAAGCTGCATAAAAATACGGCCAAGAAGCCGGCGATCCATACAGACATATACTTACGGGCTGCTGGGTTCACACGCGCACGTCGATGCTCGCCCGGAACAAGCCACGGTGATTCTTCATAAATTCGATCCATGACCCTGCGATTCATTGCCTCTAGCTTATCATCTGTTATTTCAAAGGAAATATCACGAATGGTGGATCGATTTTCTTTTGACAAATCCCACTCTTTTTCTTCCGAACCATGCTCCCACCCAGCAGACGAGCTTTTGGCCCGTCTGCGCTCCGAGTCTTGTTTCGATACATTTTTGCCTGTAGCGAACAAATCCTCAGTGTCCCTGGATTTCATTGGCTGCTCATCCCTTCGTTTTCCTCATAGAGAGGCTCAAAAAAATAAGGCTCCAACTGCGTCTTCACACTGGTTCTTGCCCGGAAAAGCAATGACTTCACCGCACTGACCGTCTGTCCTAAAATAGTCGCAATCTCCTGATAATCTAATTGCTCATATTCACGCAAAATCAGCGCAGATCGCTGCTTCTCAGGCAATCTATTGATCGCTTCACGAACCATCTCTACCTTCTCACCGCGAAGGACGGCCTGCTCCGGAATTACATCCGATGGAGCTACCGGTACATAACCGCTCTCCTCCAATGGAACCTGACCGCTACGGTGCTTGCGAAGCTCACTTAGCACCGTATTGCGTGCAATTGTATATAACCAAGTGGAGAACGATGCGTCTACCTCGCGAAAAGAGTGCAGGCTCCGATACGCTTTATAAAACGTCTCTGAGCATAAGTCCTCAGCAATCATTTCCAGGTTCGAACTTTTCAGCATATGATAAACAAAAGCTAAAATTTTACGTTGGTGCCGCCTCATTAATTCTGAATAAACCTCAACATTACCTTGTTTGATTTCCTGAATCATCTGGGAATCTGTCATCATCCGAGTGAGACCCTCCTCGCCCATACATGTGCTGTTTTCCCGTTCGATTCTGTCTATATATACCGAACAGGTCAAAAAAAGTTGCGCCCTCTGCGCAAATGGATGAAACAGCATCATGGAACATTTGTTATTTTCTTACCCTATGTAGTGCCAACATTAACGGTGCTATCCCCAACAATATTCAACATCCAAAATGGACTTACCCATTGTACCACAAAATGACCGCCAGTAAAAAAGTCCAAAATCCCCACGATTTCCATCAATGCCTCCCTAACGCTGGCAACTAATTCATTTATACAGCTTTTCAATGGATTTTAAATTTTTTCAAGATTAAATGACTAACCGATTGAAAGTGTTCTTTTCAAATGCACCAATAAGGATAAATACACAAAAAGAAAACGCTTTAAAAAAATATTGACAAAATGAAAACGTATACATATAATAAAAGTACAGTATGGTTTCTCTCCACTCCTATCCTACTCAGCTACTTCACTAAAAGTAGCTACCACCCGGGGCTTTACCCGGGTGGTCTTTTTTTTATTCAAAAAAAGGAGCTTTAAAAAAAGCGGACGAAGAAACCTTCGTCCGCTCTAAATCTTTTCTACTACTTCACTCCCAGAAAGTGCGTGTTGCTTTATAGGCGGTCAGTAGCGCAGAGGTTCATTTGAATCTGGAGAAGCGCAGCGTTCGCCTTTGCCGCCGGATTTTCCCATTAAAGAATCTGATCGAAAAAATCCGGCGGCAACAGCGATCGTAAGATCAAATGAATCGCGAAGCGGCCTCCTTAACGAACATCTCACTTTCCTTCCTATACCACCACTTTATAGCCCATCGAATCCAGCAGAGTCTTAGCACGCTCCCAATCCTGCTCTTGACGGAAGGAAAGCCGCATGATGCCTGGGACATCCTCCCGGCTTTCAATGATTTGCATATTGCTCAGATTAATGCTGTGATTACCGAGTTCCATAGCAATTCGCCCGATAATCCCTGGG
>NZ_WUDQ01000141.1:0-8180 GCF_009827695.1 Paenibacillus sp. OT2-17
GCTGAGACAGAATAGGACATCCTTACCTGTCGCACGGACCCGGCGGAAGGTATCGAAGGTTGCCTCCGCATTGGCCAGCGGATCTCCAGGTCCCGCAATGCCGACAACGGACAGCTGCATCAGCTGTGCCGCTACGCCATAGGTCTTGCTCGCCGCCTGCTCCGGCGTGAGCAGTTCACTAACAACGCCGGGACGGCTTTCATTGACGCAATCGAATTTGCGGTTGCAATAATGGCATTGAATATTGCATGCCGGGGCTACTGGAAGATGAATGCGCGCAAAATAGCGATGTGCCTCGTCGTTATAACAGGGATGTCGTCTGAGGGTTTCCAATGCTAAGGGGGTTTCCGAGAGATCAGCTAAAGAGTCCATTCATTCCCTCCTCTCCACGTTATATTCCCTTACACAAATCTCTTTTTTGTCTGGAATATAATTACATCTTAGAGACGAGGACAAATCCAGTCAATTCGCTTCTCCATGAAATCTCTGACATTTATCCTTATTTCACATATGTGTCAAATTTTACGTTAGGTAAGATGTCACACTCTTTACATGTGTGCGGTTACATTATATATTCTCAATAACATCAAGGCGTAAAAAAAGAGAGTCCGTTAAGACGGCTCTCCTTTTGAAATAAGAAATTCAAATTGGCTCGATCCTTACATGTTGGTAAAACGCCTGCCCTCCAAATACATTCACACCCACAAGTCCCTCGGTGAACGTACTATCTTCCAGGTCGATGACCTGCTCACCGTCTACATCAATACGAATGCGCAGGCCCTCCGCCACGATTTTAATATGATGAAACATTTCCGGCAAAACGAATCTTGGCACCTTGGCAAGCACCTGTCGCTCCTCAAATCGACCCTCTTTTTTAAAAAATAGGCGAATCGATTTCAGATTGGGGTCCAAATTCAGATAATAGCCACTCGATCCGTCAGCATTGGCGCGGAAAATCATGGATCCAGCACTTCCATTTCCATGCAGCTTCATATCAGCCTCGTACGTAAAATCTTCCGCCTGCTCAGCAGCCATATAATTCGCATCGCTGATATAGCTTCCTCGTATCCCATCCGTTGTCACGATCCACCGCGATGCGGAAACATCCGGCTTCCAACCTGTAAGGTTGGTATGAAACACCCCACCGTGCACCTTAACCAAGGTACTACCGCGGACCTTATCCTCCGAATCGGAAGCCGTAACAACAGCTTCTCCCGGGGCAACCGCCTCCATTAACGCACTCCCATCCTCGGACGCATTGATCTTTACAATCTCAGGATTGTTAGAAACCCAAATCAGCGAGATTTCTTTTTCTCCAGACTCATCCCCCACACTCGCGTACAGACGCTTCGTCTGCTCCCTCGCAAGCTCCACATAAGTGTGATCCATGATCACACTGGCAGACGAAGCATCTGGTAGCCTCCAGCTGTTCCGCAAGGCATAAACATGGAGGGAAACAACCTTCACCTCACCACCCTGGGTGTAAAAGCCCATCCCTCTTCGCGCCGAATCGGGCAAAATAATCTCCGAAAATACGACCTCTCCATCATTCCCAAACACCTCAACCGAGGATTCGTCCACAAATATACGCATTTGGATTCGATTTCCGATAGGTGCAAGTAATGCTTTATGAAGCGTTGAAAATAGAGTAGAGAAATCTGTAAGCCCTGAATCAGCACGGTTTACAAACATTTGTTGTATGTCTGTTGTATAGCCGACCGCCGTTCTTTGCTCACCGCCATCCCGCACGTAAAACCCGAATGCTGAAGCAGCCCCAACAGAAGGCAGTTCGAACACCGCTTCAATCTCATAGGCACCTGCATCCAAACCTTCCAGTATATTCGGAGAAGATTCCGTGACACTTTGATTTTCTATCGCAAATAAACGGGAACGCAGCGAAGTCAGCTCGGATATCGGATGCTGTATCAAACGGATGCCTTCACGAGTTGTTTTTAGCGATAACTCTCTCGGAATGCTAAACTGTCCCTTCCAGGGAGAAGTCGGAAAGCTGAACGGATAGTCCCAATTCGTCATCCATGCCAGCATGATACGCCGCCCGTCGGGTACATCGGAGAAGGACATTGAGGCGTAGAATTCCTTGCCCCAATCGGTTTTCAACACCTTCCCCGGTGAATGATCGTTTTGAAATTTGCCATCAGACGTCAGTTCACCGATAAAATATTCCGCATCCGAGCCTTGAGTGTTTGTGCTGGCTCCAGTGCTAATCATCAGCACCCATTTAGAAGTATTACCATCGTCTACCGGAAGCTGAAATAGATCCGGGCATTCCCATACTCCACCACGTATATAATCACCATAACCAAAGTTATCCGTCCAGCGCCAATCTATTAGGTTGGTGGAGGTAAAAAAACGGATATGATCGCCTCCCGACACTACCATAATCCAGCGCTGATAGACTTCATCCCACACTACTTTAGGATCACGGAAATCCCAATTGCCAGGATCGTTTTCACTTTGGCCCGGGTTCTCTATTACAATTGGGCGGTCTTTCGGGTATTGCCATGTACGTCCCCGGTCTGTGCTGTAAGCAAGGCCGATTCTCTGGTTGCCCTTGAGCTGATCGGGATTGAAGGAAGTGTAATAGGCAATCAGCCCTGCTCCTCCGTAGTCACCGAACAAGCTGGAAGTATTGGTTAGATCGGCTACAGCCGAGCCTGACCAGATATGACCAAGATCATTCCACTTCAATGCAAACGGAAGCCTTTTCCAATCCAGCAAATTCTGGCTGACCGCATGCGCCCATTGTCCACCATCCTGATGGAACAGGTGATACTCCCCCTCGAAATAAACCAATCCGTTCGGATCGCTCGCCGAGCCTCTGGCAGGAGAATAATGATACTGCGGGCGATATTTTTCTGTATAGTAATTCGAGACAGAGGTAAGGTAGATATCCTGAAAATAAGCAGTTCCCTCGGTCACTTTCATGCCTGCAAAGACGTTGGTATTGCTGCTATCCATGATATCAATTGCCGCAGGAGTATATCCATCTATAAATACCTGAATCCGCTCTCCATGAGCGATGATTTCCAAGTGGTGTTTGCTGCTGAACCCACCCGGATATGTCTGCGCCGACTTTGTAATCAACGTTCCGTCCGCCTTCTTCAGTTGTACGCGAACCTGATTGCCTTCGCCTTGCACAGAAGCAACATATCCATTTTTCCCATCCTGACTCCCTCTGAAAAATAGTCCTGCTTCCATTCCCGGTTCAGAAGGATTCAGCGTCACACCGCCTTCCAGCACCAGGTCTGTAGCTGCGGAGCTATATATCTTCAACGCATCTACTGCACTTGTTCCCTCAGCCCTTTGCCCCTTCAGGTCAGGTTGCCATTTTCCACAGATCAGGAGCGGTCCGCTTAGATTCGTATCCATATCACTGACTTGAATGTTCTGAAATAACGCCGATCCATTCCAGACATTCAGCCCCAAATATCCTGATGTATAAGTCGTATCGAACACATCTATAATCGGGTTATATCCCTCATCCCAGAACACTTTAAGATGGGAGCCCTCTACGCTCACCTTAAGATGATAAATAGCTCCTTTTTTTAAATTGACCTGACGTTCCTCTTTCAGTCTTCCAATATCCCCGGCAGCATCCCGCAACCGCAACAATCCGGCAGCCGGCACGATTTGGAGCATATAGGAAGACCACCCGTCCTCACTGGAACGGAATACTAGCGTAGCATCCGCCTGTGTGTCTGTGACCATCACATCCGCCTCAAAAGTAAAATCCTGAGACGTTGTTCCGGACATAGCCATCACATTTTCCTGCGGCTCCGACCTCAGCAAAAGTCCCTGGATGTTATCTTCTTTGTGCCCCTGTCCCTTAATCTTCCAATTGGTCAGGTTCGTTCGCGTGTTAGTAAACTCCACCTTCATCCCCCCTACCTTCTAGTACGGATCAACACCGCGCATCCACTACAAAATAATTGGAAAATCCGCTGTTTAGATCGTCATGGGGAACGTCTCATTTCAACGGCGAACGATCCACATAGATATGAATGTCCAATCGGTTTTCTACTGTTTCCAGTGAGGCTGCGTGTCTTCCCGCAAAGTCTTCATGGAAATCCGAACAGCCTGACCGTGTCCGGTCTACATATACTTCCTGCGTATCGGAAGCATAACCGACGAGCATCTCCTGTTTTTCTGATACTCGCAATTCCCCCAATCTGTAATAAATCGCCTATACAACAAATTTGAAAAGGCTTACATTTCCCATCTTCAATTTACCAAATCGAAATGTCATTCGTCAATTATTTTGTAAAAAAATCATTGACATTTGACTAAATATAGCATTAATAAATTATGCTTTTGTAAGAAGAAATGATAACAGTCATAGTATATAATCCAACTTTAAAAGTTAACCATAAACAATGACCGCTTTACTTATACAGCATGGATCTGTCCTCTCTGTTTCCCATACGCACTTTTTTTGTCCAGCTTATATAAGATTGGATTTAAATTTATTTGTCGATCCGATGGAGATAAATATAAGTTACCAAACAAGATTTACAAATGTAAATATTATTTGTTCGTTTGTAATGCAAACATTGCTATTTCATGCGAACTATTATACATTTAAGATACATTTAAGGTCTAAACGGAGAGCTGTAAGAGGCAACTGTACCTCTCAGGCAATCCATTATTAGTGAAGGTGGAACCTGTCTATGAAGAAAGAAAAAGTCACCATTCAAGACATTGCTGACGCTTTGGGAATCTCTCGAAATACCGCGTCCAAAGCGATTAACGGTAATGATAGCATCCCGGTTGATACTCGGAACAAGGTCATTAAAAAAGCGATAGAACTTAAATATAAGCAATTTGCCTATGTGGAAACGGAGAGCATCATCCCGAAAAATCAAGGTAACATTGCCCTGGTCACATGCAATCTGCCGAACAGCTCACATTTTGGCTCCTTACTCATCAGTGGTTTGGAGAAAAGAATAAGCGCAGAAGGGTATAATCTGTCGATTCATATTGTGCGGGAAAATGAAATCCATGCAGGAACACTTCCTAACAATTTTGAAGCCTCCAAGGTGGATGGAATTATTTGTATTGAAATGTTTGATCCACAATATAGTGAGCTTATTACGGATTTGGGACTGCCCACGATCTTTATTGATTGTTCTGTGGACATTTCTTATCCTGATTTGAAAGCGGATTTATTGCTGATGGAAAATGAACATAGCGTTTATTCTGTCACCAAAAGCCTGATTCATCGTGGATTTACGCGGATCGGGTTTGCTGGGGATTATAAGCATTGCAAAAGCTTCAACGAGCGGTGGGTTGGATATAACAGAGCTTTAATCGAAGCAGGTCTACATGTGGATTTATCTTGCTGTATTATCGATCAGGACCGGAATTTTTTCTCCGAGTCGGATTGGATGGATAAACAATTGGAAGGCATGAACGTGCTACCGTCTGCGTTCGTGTGCGCCAATGATTTTATTGCCGTCAGTGTCATGAAAGCGCTCAAAAATAAAAACTTGAAAATTCCTGACGATATTGCCGTGTTTGGGTTTGATAACGCTCCTGAATCCCGGATTGTGGAACCTCATTTGTCCACCGTGCATATCTACAACAACGAGATGGGCATTACAGCGGCTGAGATGCTATTGGCACGGGTCAAAAATCCTTCTAGACCTTATCAGATCACGCATATCAGAACAGAGCCGATATTTAGAGAATCCACTCCAGTGTTACAAATAGAAAAGTAAAAAGGTGTTCTGACGACGCTACGTGAACGGAACGTTGCTCCAATCGCTGTTGTATCCGGATTTTATTAAATAGCCTAGGGGTAAAATTCCGGATACAAAGGCGACCGCTGACGCTTTTTCGCAATCGTTCCGTCCTCTCCGCTGCTTTCAGCGTTTCCCTCACTATTAAGGCTTTTCTAACCATCAATACAGACCCTGAATAGAGCTACCTCTACTGTGAAAGCTCTAAGAAAGCAAAGAGGCAAACCCCTAAATCATCCAGAGGCTTGCCTTTTTCTAAATCCATTAACTAATTTATACGCCGAAATAGAATCTTAGTCTTCAACTATTGGTTTATAAATCCTTTGCTGGAACTACTGGCTCTCCCTCTATTTCCTTCGCATCTATTTCCGCCCCATCGATTTTCGTTTCATCGACTTCTTTTTCATCTACCTCCGCTGTCTTTGCCTCATCCACCTCATCACTGCTCTCTTCCTCCATCAAGGCTTTTGGCGTGTAGAGCTTGGGAATCGGCACATTCGCCCAATCCATATCGGACGCAAAGTAAAAGCTCGTATAGGAAGGTTGGTTATACCCGGTATTTTGACGCGCCACATCCGTGCGATATTGCGGATCATGCATCAACGTGTACAATTTATGCGTCGTAGGCTCTGTGCTCAGATAGATACGGATTGCTGAGCTATCCGCTGTGCGGACGAGCATTTCCTCCCGCCAATCTCCGAAAATGTCGGCTACCAGCGATGGAGTTCCTTTCGTATAGTTGTTCGTTTTGGTTCCAGTGGCGGTCATCAATGTACCTCGTTTCCAATCCTCAATGGTTGGGGTTACATCAATTGCACCGTTTACGATTTGTGTGGTCATATCAGCTGCCCATTTGATACTCATATTGGTACCTGGCATCTTCGTATCCAGCTGTTTACCCGCTGCGGTCCACAGGCCTATGGCCCACGTCTCCAGACCTCGCTGATCCGGATCTATGTCACCGACCATTCCCCGACCTGTATCCTTGCCGGAATATGCGCCGTAAATGATTTCACCCGTTTTGGCATCCCGCAAAGAATAGCCATATGGAGCGTAGGTGCCACCTTCATGTACCATAAAGATTTCTTTGCCGGGGCGATCCGGGTCAATATCGGTCACATGCAGCGCATCGCCATGTCCCAATCTGGCGGTTTGACCTGGAGTTGCGCTTTCAGGAGGCATGACATCAAATGAGCTGTACAACAGGCTGCCATCATGGTCAATCGTGGCGGAACCGTATACGATTTCGTCCTTGCCGTCACCGTCCACATCCACCACGCTCAAAGAATGCGCTCCCTGTGTGGTCAAGGTGCCAATTTTCGGGTCCGTTCCATCACGCCCGTGCGGACTATCGTTAAATGGATTGGTCATCGGTGTCCAGCCACTGTCCACCATCCAATGTTTTTGGAGATGGCGACCATCCCATGTGTAGGTGGCCAAAGTGGAACGCGTATAATAGCCGCGTGCGAATACGGCGTACGGCTTGCGTCCGTCCAGGTAAGCCACACCTGCCAGGAAGCGGTCTACACGATTGGCGGGTTCAATTCGGGCCATGGCGTAGTCTCCCCACATGAGGCCATCGTCATGACGCTCCGGCTCATAGCGGACGGTATCCAGCTCAGCTCCCGTTTTCCCTTTGAAAATCGTCAAATACTCCGGTCCATCGACGATGAAGCCCTCGAACTCTCTAAGCTTGTTTTTGTCGCTCCGTGAAGGTGCGTATACATCCATAAAGTAGTCTGTCAGGCTTTCCGCATCCTTTCGGGATAACGGATAACTGTACTTCGGAGCGATGCCAAAGCATTCCTCCAGCGTAGCAGGCCATTGTCCCTTGACCACTTCTTCATGCTTCGTCCAGTTCATAAACATGTTCACCACATGCTCATAATAATCCGAGCGACTCACACGGTAATCGTCCTCATGTGTAATCCCTGCTTTGCGATCCTCACGTGGAAGAGTAATATACTTTTCTTTTTTTGGCTTGCCCTTCTTATCAAAAGAAATCGTTTTGGTCCCTGGGGCCGTTTTGAACATCAGCTCGGCTTTACCATCGCCGTCAAAATCGTACACCATCATCTGTGTATAATGCGCACCTGATCGAATATTCACGCCCAGGTCGATCCGATACAACAGCTTGCCTTCGGCCGTATACGCATCAACATACGTATTTCCGGTATACCCCTTCTGAGATACATCTTTGGAGTTCGACGGGTCCCATTTTACAAAAAATTCATATTGTCCGTCTCCATCCACATCCCCCACACTCATATCGTTGGCCGAATAAGTATAGGATTCACCTGCTGGTGTTACGCCATCGGCAGGCTTTTGGAGAGGAAGTTCATAGTAACCCTGCTGCCATGGCTTCACTTTGGCGCTACGATCCTTTTCCCGCCCATTAACGACTGAAGCTACTCTGTATAC
>NZ_WUDQ01000142.1:0-8166 GCF_009827695.1 Paenibacillus sp. OT2-17
GTCTGCAAAGGGTGCTTATGTAGTTGCTTCGTCGAATCAACCGTGCGCAATCATGTTTTGGACTACGCACGGTTAACTTAACGAAATGTTCCTTCGATCCTATCGATTCTTATGCTAAAACGTTGTCAGATATCCTAAAGGTCTCATTACGCTTATTATTGCTTGTTATTCGCAAGGATGGTATTCGCATCAGCCCGGAATTTGGTCGCTGCGTCTTCAGCCGTCATCTGTCCGAAATTGACCTGCTCAATATAATCGGTCAGAGTCGCAATCACTTCCGGCGATCCGACTGGTGGCGGCGGGCTCATTGGAGAAGCCTTCGGCTCCATGGAAGCTACAAATTCAAACACCTGCTTCGTAGGCTCGCTCAACTCTGGTGCAACAGCTTCCTTGATTTTGGCGGAAATCGGCACGCCCCGTTCGCCTTTAATCAATTTATTCGCTTCTACATCGTTCATCCAGAAATCAATAAACTTAGCGGCTTCATCCTTCACCTGTGAACGGGAAGCAACCGTCCAGTACATCGTAGGCTGCATATATACGCCTTTTTCCATATTCGGCCCAAACATCGGAGCCAGTGCCATTGGGCGGTTAACGACCTGCTGTAAGCCCACATACTGATTGGACCACTGCCAAATACCGATGCCTGTTCCTTTTACGATATCGGATTCCTCAAGAATCCCCTTGGTCTGGTTCATGATTTCAGGAGGCGGGGTCGCTCCCTTCTTAATCAGATCAGCCAATCCGCTGAAGAAGTCAACAAACAGCTTATCGTCGTCATACCCCAATCCTGTTCCTTCCGCATTGTAGAGAGTTTTTCCTTGCGTACGCAAATAGTAGTGGAAGAAAATATCGGCAGCCATCGAGCTGTCAAAGTATACTTTATTGGAACCAGCCTTTAAAGCCATTTCTTTGTATTGATCCCATGTCCAGTTGTCAGGAATTTTGTCTATACCCGCTTTTTTGAGCAACGCCGGGTCATACTGGAAACCCAGAACATTAACACCGGTTGGGATACCATATTGCTTTCCAGCAATTACGCCAGTTTTGAGTACATTTTCGGTCACATCAGCAACCTGAATTTTTTGATTCAAGTAAGGCGCAAGATCCTCCAGCTGACCATTTTTCGCATATTGGCTAATGTACGAAATGTCCATTTGCACGATATCTGGCAACTGATTAGCCGCAGCCTGCGGAGCGAGTTTTTTCCAATAGTCATCGAAAGAGGCATATTCCACATCAATCGTTACATTTGGATTTTTCTGCTTATACAAATCAACGACCTTTTGCGTGTATTCATGACGCGTATCCGATCCCCACCAAGCGATACGTAACTTTACTTTCCCGTCTGCACTTGTGCCCGAATTGCCGCCGCCCGCTCCGCTACATGCCGTCGTCAAAACGAGCAGCATAGCTATGATCAGAAACCATCCCTTTTTGCCCACCTATCTCTCCCCTTTTCGCTGTTCTAGAAAGGAGCCAAATTACGAGTGACAACGCACTTTCGCAACTTTGATAGCGTTTACATTAGCTCCTGTTGTTATTTTCCCAAAAGCCGAGAAACATTGGAATACACAAATCAGGTTTCCTTGGTTTAAAAAACAGTGGGACTCCATACGCTCATCCCCGTTCATGTGATTTAATGTACTCGGAAGGCGTCATACCCGCCCACTTTTTGAACACCTGGCTAAAATATTGTGCGTTCCCACCGAAGCCGAACCATTCCGCCAGCTCAAACACCTTCACGTCTCCCGTCTCCCGAATATGCTCAGCCGCACGTTCGATCCGATAACGATTGACGTAGTGTGAGAAGTTTTCGCCCGTCACCTTTTTGAATATCTTCCCTAAGTAGTCGGAATTCATATACAGCATTTGACCTGCCACTCCGTTCAGCGACAGATCCGATTTTCTGTAGTTTTGCTCAATAATAGTGATCATTTTATCAACGGTGGAAGATTGGCGATACACATTACTTTTATAATAGATTGCGGTCATTCGTTCGGCAGCTTCCTGTACAAAAGATTTGAGACATGCCAGCGTTTTTTGCTCTGCCAGCACCACCATTCGGCTCGTAAACGCCGCACGCTCTTCTTCGGGGCATATACGGATCATAGCGGCATAGAGCTGAAGCACATAGGAGCGGGTCACGGAAATTTCCAGCTTCATACGGGACAGAATACCGAACAACCGATCCACTTCCTGTGCAACCTCCACCGTATTTCCAGCCTTGATCAGCAGACCGAACTTCTCCTCGTCCAGCTCCAAATCTGCCATCTCCCGGGTATCCTCAGCCGCTAAATCCTCCTTCGTAATCAGACTGCCTTCCCCGGTGTAAAACCGGTGATTCATACAATGCAGTGTCTCCCGATACATCCCCCGTGAATGCTGCATACTATCCGACTCACTAACTGCGACCGTTACCTCCAGCTTGTAAAAGCGATGAAATGTCGCACGTACCGCTTCAATCTGTTTCATAAACCGTGACGTGTCATCCTCACTTTCCAGCACGATGAGCAATTGCCCCTGCATGGTCGTACTGAGCAAGACATCATCCATCAAATCTGCCGCTATATTTTGCAATGCAAACAAATGCTCCGGCTCATGTGATTCCTCCACCCGCAGCAGTAGCATTCGAACCTGCTTATCTTGCAATTCAAGTCCGAATAACCGCTCATAAAATGCGATATCGCGGCTACCGTAAGTTTTATAGGAAATAAACTCCTTCAAAAAGTGTTCCTTCACATGAGGCAGCATACGCTGAAAATCTAGCTTCATCCGGTTTACAAACTGCTTGCGTTCTTCCTGCTCCTCCCGCTCCTGCCCCAACTCGGTCAGAGCCTCATGAATTTGCCGCTCATTGCATGGCTTCAACAAGTAGTGCTTCACCCCGTATTGCATGGCCCGACAGGCATAGTCGAAATCTTTGTAACCAGACAACAGAATGAAACGAACGTCTGGAAAGTGCTCCGTCGTTTTGGCAACCAGTCCGATACCGTCTAGTCCAGGCATAGAGATGTCGCTAATCACAAAGTCAGGCGGGCTGGCCTGAATCTGATCATAAGCCTCAATCCCGTTACGTGCCGTACCCACCAATCTCGTTCCCGCTTTACCCCAATCAACCACCTGCGATATGCCTTCCAAAATCATACGCTCATCATCAACCAGTAGCACCTTGTACACGACCCTGATCCCCTTTCACATATGGAATACAGACATGAATCGACGTTCCTGTTCCTGACTCGCTATGCAGCTCTATCCCCCAAGGTGTACCAAATGTCAGGTTAATCCGTTCTTGAATATTCGTAAGTCCAATGCCCTGCCCACGAGTCGTGACCTGCCCGCTCCGCAGTTTTTCCAAGAAATCCGGCGTCATTCCCGGTCCGTCATCTTCAACTCGCAGAAATAGAGCCCCCTCGCTTTCTCTCGCAATAATAGCAATCCGACAGGGTTCAATTCGCGGCTCCAACGCATAATGGATGGCATTCTCCACCAAAGGCTGAAGCGTTAGCTTCGGAATTTGCGCATCCATCAGTTCTTCCGGGACATCCAGATGGAAAACGAGACGTTCATCAAAACGTGTTGTTTGGATCGTTACATAGCTCCTTACAATATCCAGTTCTTTTCGAAGCGGAATCAGCTGCTCTTCAAAACTGACCGCACTACGCAATAGAAAAGCAAGTGCTTCCACCATCTCTGAAATCCGATCCTTCTTATTGGCCTTGGCGAGCCAGTTCACGGATTCCAGCGTGTTGTATAAAAAATGTGGATTAATCTGTGCTTGTAGTGCCTTTAGCTCTGTTTCCCTCAGTAATAGCTGCTTGGCAACATTTTCATTAATGAGCTCACGAATGCGGCGAATCATTTTCTTATATGTCCGATGTAGCAAGCCTACCTCGTCCTGTGTGGAAAGGGGGACCGCGCCAAGTGCTTCTTCTTCCAAACGGTCGAGATCGCCTTTTTCTATTTTACGCATGTTCTGGATTAGTTGAACGATCGGTTTGGTAATGCTGCCTGACAACCTAGCTCCCAGTGCCAATGCAATAAGAAGCATAATTACAAAAATAGCGCTTACAACTTCTTTAATGATCGTAATGCTGCGAAACATATCATCGAAGGGGGTCATATGCAAATACGTCCAACCCGTATAAGAGGATTTGATTTGAGCAGCGAAAAAGGTTCCTCCTGAGTAGGTCGCAATCCCGTAAGGCTGCTTTCGGCCAAGCTCGGCCTGAATATCACTCTCACTCAATAGTGGTGTTTCGGGATAAATCATCCGCCTTCCATCTGTAATCATCAGTTGTCCGTCACGGCCGGAGGTTTGCACGCGGTCCGCTACAATCCGGTCAATTCGCACACGAATCGCAAGCGTTCCGAGCCCATTCAGCGTAAAATTGGAATCGGTAAAGGATTTGAACTGCCGAGCTGCCAGCAAGGAGGAATGGCCTGCCGCATACCATGCATTGGAACCGTCATGTTCGTCTGCCAGCTCCGACAGGGTGGATCGAAGTTCTTGGGGAATACCTTCGCGGTTGCCCGCACTCATGACCTGTCCCTCTTTATCGATCACTATCATAGAATAGACATAGGTCTCAGAGCCGGCAAAGGCGACGAGCCTATTCGTTATTTTTTTACGCAGCACCATTTTGGCATAAGGTGACGTTTCCTTTTCCAATTGCAGCAAATAACGTTGAAGCTGCTCGTCCGTTGTTACCTTGAAAGTAACTTTTTCCACATCCTTCAACTCATTTTCTATACCGATTGAAGAAATATTGAGTACTTCGGATGTTTTTTTGTACATTTGATTATCATAAATATGAAATACGTACTTAAGTATGACTGCAACTACTGCAAAATTAACCAGCATAAGCACCGTAATCAGTAGTACCATTTTATGATGGATTCCAGCATTTTTGTAAGCGCTTTTAAAGTAGGTAATCAGTGAATGTCGCCTCCTTTATAACATACAAAATACCCCATGCCTTGGTCATTCGGCAAGAGGTATTTGTATTTGCTTAGCGTTGATCGGATGGTTTCGATTTGTCCGCCTTGCTCATATATTCGTCGTATCGGTCATCAAGTTCACGTGCCATACTCCGGTATTTACGCGTCTCCTCAACAATGGGATCGATATGAGTCTGAACCCGCACCTCATATTTAGGGCTGAGCCGTTCCCGCTTTTTGGCCTCATTCTCACGAATTTCGCCTTCCGTCAGCAGTTCACTGAGCTGGCGTTCCAATTCTTCGGATTGGCTCATCGCGATTTCCTCCTTCAGGATGATGGTCTACGTAGAATTATAACCCGGTTGCGTCTGCTTCTTTCAGCACTTGAATAAGTTGAGAATGAATAGCTGTATTCGTAGCTGCAATATGCCGTACACTCAGGTCATAAGGTCTGCCCAATGTATCGGTGATGGTACCGCCTGATTCCTGTACCAGCAAAGCGCCCGCTGCTACATCCCACGCATTCAAACCAATTTCGCAATAAGCCGACAGCCGTCCTGACGCTACATAAGCCAGATGCAATGCTGCCGATCCCAGCGCCCGAATGCC
Source organism: Paenibacillus sp. OT2-17 (assembly GCF_009827695.1). Lineage (NCBI taxonomy): Bacteria > Bacillati > Bacillota > Bacilli > Caryophanales > Paenibacillaceae > Paenibacillus > Paenibacillus sp. OT2-17. Next base: position 5,551 of record NZ_WUDQ01000142.1, read on the forward strand.
ACGTACTTGAGGTGTAAGAACCTGCGTAATTTTCATATTTAGCGGTTGTGCATACGTACGGTCCGGTGGGAAGCCGATGCAGACCAGACTATCTCCCAGTGTTTCTTCTCTCGAGGCTTGCATGCGATTGCCATGTACATACGCGCCTTTTCCTTTTTCCGCTACAAACATTTCATCACGGGACGGATCATAAATGACCCCGACAATCACCTCTCCACGATGGGCCAAGGCAATAGACACACTGTAATACGGCAGACTGTGTACAAAATTGGTAGTGCCATCTACCGGATCAATAATCCATAAATATTCCTCTTCACGGGCAGCCTCTAATGCGCGGGCCGAAGCTTCGGCTCCCGGCTCTACACTCTCTTCACCCAAAATAGCATGATCGGGAAAATGGGTCAGAATCAGTCTGCGAATCATCTGCTCTGCACCTTTATCTACCTCGGTCACTAGATCCGTAGGAGACTGTTTGGTATTCAAATGTTCAACAGTTCCCAGTCTGCTCTTAATCCATTCCCCGGCTTTGGATGCCGCGTTAATAGCCACGGCAGTATAGCTTTTTCCTGATACGATATAGGGAACCTTTTCGTTTTCATGTTCGTTCAACGTGTTCACTCTACTTTCTATATCATTGTTACGTGGTTTACGAAGCTGCCCTACAGCACAGTCTCTTAACCATCTCTGTTTCATTACAAGTTTGCTAGTTTACACATTCTAGTATACACAATAAACTGCATAAAGTTTCTCTAAATGGGAGCTTTATCCGCGAAATGCTACTTTCTAAGGCATAATTTCTACGGAAGCCCCATCCAGCACTTTAACCCCATTGTCTTCCTGAAGGCGCAGTTCATTCATCAATCCGAATAACGCTTCATCCTTAAGCTTGGCTTCAAGCATGACATCAATCCGATCCGTATATCCGGCAATATTGCGCAAAAAGGTAAGCAACGGCTCCACTAGAACACCCTCCGCATGGCCCCGGGGATCTTTTTCACTTTTGGGACTGGACGCATGGATTTTGGGCGGCAATGGATGATCAACAGAAGATCCGGCTTGGGCCAATTCCCCTTTCCAGGTATCCAAAATATCCGGCCATAGCTCCCACGGCTTTTCCCCCTCATTATTCACCCATTGATGATGAATATCGAGAACCATCGGCAACCCCGTCAATTTGCAAGCCTCCAGCGTTTCCACCGCATTGAACGTTTTATCATCATTTTCCAGCGTTAACCGTTCTCTTAACGAAAGATCCAGCGCACTAACCTGCTCTACAAAACGCTGGCCTGAGGTCACCTTATCTCCGTATGCACCACCAATATGAATGTTGTTCTTGGCTTCGGCACCGAGCCCCATGGCCTCCAGCATCGCTTTGTGGTACTTCAGATCATTAATGGAGCTCTCCAACACCTCAGGACGGGGAGTGCTTAACACTGTAAAATGGTCAGGGTGAAACGATACCCTCATCCTATTCGCCTTGACATAGTTCCCAACCTCTGCAAAGTCAGCAGCAAGCGCCTGAAAAGGGTCCCAATCCCGCAGATCCTGATGGGTCGCGAGCGGAATCAGCTTAGATGAGAAACGATAGACCTGGATATCACTCGCGCGATTATGGCGCAGCAGCCTCAAAGTATTATGGAGATTTTCGGCTGCTATCCGTTCTAGCTTGCGGATCGCAGCTTCTCGGTCTCCAATCTTGTTAAAGCTGCTCATTGTCATGGTTTTAGAGGGGGATGCATTTTGCACGGTAACCGACATGGCTACATAACCGAACCTTACGATCATAGGGTGTCTTCCTTTCAGCAGTCGCAGTAGATGGTAAGGCCGCTTTCGTTCTGTGACCTAAAACCCTTTTCTACTGATCATACCCGGAAAAGCACCTGCTGATTCGGTGTTATCGCACAAATTGCAAGAAGGAATCAGCTAGGATTGCTGCTGTGCTCCAAAAAACATTTCATCCGCCAATGCAGTCTGAATTCTCGCTTCCTCTTCATTCAGCTTACGAATGAGAATCATTTCAACTTCGGTCACTTCATCGCCCTGGAAATTAATTTCGGCGATACAGCCCACAATCTGCACGATGGCTACTGCCACGTTATCCACGCTGTAAGCGATGACCTTCTGGCCTGTCGGAAACACGCGCAGCCCGGATTTAACCATCTTGCCACGTCCGTATTCCAGCAGTTCGTAAAGTTCTTGTTCGCTCTTGAATTTGCACACTGAGTTAAATTCAGTTTGAAAGCCCATGTGTAGCCGCCACCTTTCATGATTAAGGGTTTAGTGTTGTGCTCAAAGATATGCCATTTATATGAACAAAAAGGAGAGTGATCAGCTCCCCTTTGTTTCGTTTATGAGTTCTCGTAGTGCAGTGCCGACCTGCGCTCATAACGCTCCAGTGCAAGGGCAATCATGCGGTCCAGCAGACTTGCATAGGATACGCCTGTTTCTCTCCACAGTAATGGATACATACTGAACGGTGTAAAACCAGGCATTGTATTCACTTCATTAATAAGGATATGTCCGTCCGAGCGTCTGACGAAGAAATCGGCACGGGAAATCCCGCAGCCTTCTAGAGCGCGGAATGCTTGCAATGCAGCTTCACGAATACGATCTGCC
>NZ_WUDQ01000143.1:0-8121 GCF_009827695.1 Paenibacillus sp. OT2-17
ACTTCGACCAGGCTTTTTGAGTAGGTTGAGGGCGGTCGCTGCGAGTATCTGTTTCCCCTGAATGGGAACCGTGGAAGCGCATAAGCAGCCCGATGATGAGCACGCCACCATAATGGGCCGCGCCCAGTACGAGTGCAATTTCTGGTTGATGGAAGAAGCCAACGGAAACCGCACCGATCAAAAATATCGGATCAGAGGAAGTGGTAAACGCGACCAAACGCTCTCCTTCAATGCGTGTGATCCATTTTTGCTCCCACAGCTTGGCTGTTAGTTTAGCTCTAATCGGGTAACCGGATGCGCAGCTGACTGCAGCGACAAAACCCCCACAACCAGGTACACGGAATAGAGGCTGCATCAGCGGATCCAACAGCGCACCTATGAAATGAACAATTCCGAAACCGAGGAGAAGCTCGGAAATAACGAAAAACGGGAATAAAGACGGAAACAGCACGTCCCACCAGATGGCAAGCCCCCGAAGCCCGGCATTCAGAGAAGATTGCGGGTATACAGCCATAAGCATAAACAGGAATAGCAGTGTAAGGATGAGCAGAGGAAGCGAGTAACGACGGTATAGCGACATAGAGGCCCCTCCTTTGGAGTTGTACTAATATACCTATGTCGGGGATGGACAAAGAGTACAAAAAAATCAAAGAAAACGGTTACATCTAATGCTGTATTTTTGTAAATAGTATGTTAAAATAGGAAAACAACGATCCATAACCTTAAGGATGGAGTGATCAGGATGAGTATCGTTGCCGGTCTGTTCGTATGTGCTTTTGTGTATGTTATTCGTGCCTCTCTCGTCCATCCCGGTGAAGAGGATTGGCGGAGTTATTAGTTGTGTTTATAGAATGACGAAGCTGTGTGCAACGAAGCACACCCTCTTCATATGTTAAATTGATAAAATGACGCTTATTTTTAGCGTCATTTTTTGTTTTTTGTTATAATACGGGTGTATATTTATTACCATAGCACAGAAAGTTGGAGGAAAAGTGAACCCTAGCCTGAGCATTTATGACAACCTTGGGGGTGCGGAAGGTGTTCGTGCTATTATTGAGGCCTTCTACCCGAGAGTTTATAAAGATCCGTTGTTAAGTCCCCTGTTTCCTAAAGACATGGAACCGGTTAAGGAAAAGCAGTATATGTTCCTGAGCCAGTTTTTTGGAGGACCGTCCCTTTTTTCTGATGCATATGGTCATCCGATGTTACGTGCCAGACATATGAAGTTTCCCGTAACGGAGGAGCGAGCAGAGGCATGGTTGTCTTGTATGGCAGGTGCGTTAACGGATACGGGCATTGAGGAGCCGCTTCGTTCAATCATACTTAACCGTTTGTCTGGTCCTGCGCATCATTTTGTAAATACCCCGTAAGCTTTCGGGGATTGCCGAATTTTGGAGAGGGTTGTAAAAACATTGGAACTTGAACCGTTATATCAGATCAAAATCATTTGCCCACATTGCGAAGAAGAATTTCAGACATCCCGTGTAAGACCAAGCCTAAAGAAGGCCAATCGTACGGATTCAGATTTTTGTGCTTATTATAAGAATGAAAATCCGGATTTTTATGTCGTAAGGGTCTGTCCTCATTGTGGATTTACCTCGACAGAGCACTCTACCGTTCAGTTAAGCGAACAGCAAACCAAGATATTCAAGGATAAAATCGGTAATCGCTGGCAGTCTCGCGAATATGGCGGGCATCGTAGCTGGGAAGAGGCATTAGAAACGTATAAACTGGGTTTACTATGTGCCCAGGTCATCGGAGAAAAGGAACGCGTAGTAGCTAGTCTATTACAGCATATCGCTTGGATGTACAGATACCAGGGAAATGAGGAGCAGGAGCTTCGCTTTCTCAAATTTAGCCTGGATTCTTATGTTCGGGTCTATGAGCTGGAGGGTGTCGGGGCGAATAATGCCAAACTGCTTTATCTGATTGGTGAATTGCATCGACGTACAGGCAACTTTAACGAAGCGGTACGCTGGTTTTCGCGTGTCATTAATGACAAAAAGATTATGGATGCAGCCATGATCCGGGCTTCCCGTGAACAGTGGTCTGTACTGCGAGAACAAATGCTGGCTAAAAATTACCAACTGCCAGAGGAAATGCAAGACGCAAGCTCCTCCTGAAGAAATAAAGGTGTGCACTATGGCCGATTTAGGCTCATGGTTCACACCTTGTTTGTAAAACGGGTTATCTTATCTTACAACTGCCTCATGAATTAATGATGACGCAATGTGGTATCTGACAGCAAATAATCGTCATCACAATCCACTAAAGTAACCTTGTTATGGCAGCATGGAAACACAAGCAGCTTTTTCATACCTTCGTGTATGAGCTTAAGTTCTTTTGGCTTCAGGGGCAGCAAAACATTATCATGGTCGCAAAACGGACAAGACTGTACATAAACGTCTCCCATGACGATGTCATAAGGCCAGGTTTTATGAAAAGGGATCATGATTTGTCCGATTCTCCGCCGTTCGGGTCAGCGGTTTCTTCTTTAGCCAGTTCGGCTAGCTTTTGCATCAAAATGTGCTGGGGTGTATGCATAAGGTGTTCCAGCGGAATGCCGAGCTTTTCGGATAATTTCACAGCCGTTTCCGGCGAAATTTGTAAGGGTCTCATCCTGTTTTCCTCCCAATTGTAGTGATTTACTATCACGATGTAGCTTTATTGTATATGAAACCACAAGAATTCGCCAAAAAAGAAAGGTGGAACTATTATGAAAACACCGTTAAAGCAAACATGGGATCTGGAATCTATTTTTAGCGGAGGATCTTCCTCTGCCTCATTTCTTGCATTTTTGGAAGAAATGGAAAGCAAGGTCCAACAACTGCAAGCTCAGCTTAAAGCAGCCAAAGTACCACAAACGGTATTGGATACCGAGCGTCTGGATAGTGTACTGAATAGCATACAGGAGCTGTTTAATGGTGCGTCGCAGGCGGGTTCCTTTGTCTCTTGTCTAACTGCTCAAAACCAGCACGACAAGCTGGCTGTTCAACTGGGTGCGCGTGTCAATACGCTATATGCCCAAGGAAAAAGTGCTTTAGTATCTTTCCAGAACTTGCTGGCACAAACCAGTGAAGACATTTGGCAGAAATGGATGGAGCGGGAAGCTATCCAGCCGATTTCTTTTGTCCTGACCGAATATCGGAACGAAGCACGTGAAAAAATGGCTCCTGAGCTGGAAAGCCTTGCATTGGATCTGGCAGTGGATGGCTACCATGGCTGGGGCGACTTTTATGATACCATTGTCAAAAATATGACGATCCCTGTGCCAGAAAATGGCGAGATCGTAAACCTGTCTGTAGGTCAGGCAGCTAATAAGCTGGATGAAGCAGATCGCAGCGTACGTAAAGACGTGTTTGCACGTTGGGAAGAGGCATGGGCTCAGGTAGAGGACTATTGCGCGGATACATTGAATCATTTGGCAGGCTTCCGTCTGAAGCTATATGAAAAACGAGGCTGGACAGATGTGCTTAAGGAACCGCTGGAAATCAGCCGTATGTCTGCACAAACGCTGGATACGATGTGGCAGGTTATTAATGAAACAAAGCCTATTGTAGTCAAATACTTGGAGCGGAAAGCAAAACTGCTGGGCTTAGAGAAGCTGTCCTGGCATGATGTTGAAGCTCCGCTGGGGACGTCAACTACTAAAATCCCTTACGACGATGCTGCTGTAACGATTGTTGAGCAATTTGGTAAATTTAGCTCGAGAATGGCTGAATTTGCCCAAATGGCTTTTGAGAAAAGCTGGATCGAAGCAGAAGATCGTCCAGGCAAACGTCCGGGTGGTTTCTGTACATCTCTGCGTCTGAGCAAAGAGACCCGTATTTTTATGACCTATGCCGGATCACCATCCAATGTTTCGACACTGGCCCATGAGCTCGGACACGGTTATCATCAGCATGTGATGAATGAATTGCACCCATTGAATCAAAATTATGCCATGAACGTAGCTGAGACGGCATCGACGCTGGCAGAACTAATTGTATCAGATGCGTTGCTGGAAGCTGCCGAGGGTCAGGAAAAGGTGGCTTTGCTGGAGGATAAAATTCAGCGTGGTGTAGCCTTCTTTATGAACATTCATGCCCGTTTCCTGTTTGAAACCCGTTTTTACGAGCTGCGGAAAAAAGGAGTCGTAGGAGCACAACAATTAAGCGAGTTGATGGAACAAGCGCAGCGTGAAGCGTTTAGTGGTGTCCTGGATGAGGCTCATCCTCATTTTTGGGCATCCAAACTGCATTTCTATATTACGAATACTCCATTCTACAACTTCCCGTACACATTCGGGTATATGTTCAGTGCAGGAATTTACGCTTTTGCGAAGGAAAATCCTGACGGCTTCGCCGACCAATATGATGCCTTGCTGCGTGATACAGGTCGCATGACAGTCGAAGAATTGGCTTCCAAGCACTTAGGTACCGATTTAACACAGGCTGACTTCTGGCGTAATGCTGCGCAAGTTACTGTTCAGGATATTGAGCAATTTTTACAAATGACAAAATAACGGATTTACACTTTAGAGGTCTCCCACGAGGGAGGCCTTTTTTGTAATTTTTGCAGAAGATGATGAACAAAGTCGCAAAATGTCGAAGTGTAATTAACATTACCTGTTGGCGAAATTTAAAATGATGGATATACTTAGAAAATAGTTATAAATACCCAATTATGTTGGTTTTGATTGTAAGGTTAAAAATCTTCGCATATAATTGAGCCGTAAGACCTATTAAATATTTTTGGATAAGGTATATAGGAGGGTTTTTGTAATGGATGAAGTAGGTCAATTGTCGTTGGTAAGGCAGATGGATATCGTTTTAAAAGAACTGGATAATGAACTGGCGGGTTTGTCGTCAGGTATCGTATTTGTACAAATACGTAACAATGTAGTTGGGAAATTTGGGATTCGTCATAATCCGCTTGCAGGTAAAGGTGGCACATTTGCAGCAGTAGAACCGGGGTTATCAGTAAAGCATCGGGAGGATTTTCGGCGTATGGCCCTAGAAACGCTAAATCATAAGCGTAGCTGGACTCATGGTGAGATTGCTTTCGATTTTGCCATCAGACAAGGAACGATTTTGGTAGATGCAACACTGGAGTCCAACTACAACATGGCGAATCTCATGATCCGCTACAACAAGCCTACATACCGAGCGGCTAATTCGGAATAAACATTTATATGAGAATTTTGCAAATATCCCATAAGCGACTTCCAATGAACAAGATATAGATCGAAATGGTTAGTTCGTCTATATCTTGCACTTCGGAGCGACTGGAATCGAATTTTGCAAAATCCTGATAAAAAAGAGTAAAGAAAAGGCGGCCTTCCTAGGGAAGACCGCCTTTGTTATATGCCCGTTATAACGCATTTTGGTAAATTACGATGAACGGAATGCTCACGCGGAATAATGACGCTTATTGACCTGAACGACCTGATAATTGCTGTTCGGCCAGCTGTACCAAGCGTTTAGTGATATAGCCTCCCAGAGAACCAGCTTCACGGGATGGCATGTCACCGTAGTAACCATCTGCCGGAATGGTGATGCCCAGCTCTTGTGCAGCTTCATATTTCAATTGTTGCAATGCGTTGTTGGCTTGAGGAACAACTAGGTTGTTACTGCGACGGCTTCTGCCTTGATTAGCTTCATTCATGTGTAGTCACCTCCTTCGGCTGTGATGAGGTTAGTATGCGACAGAGTTATGAAAATATGCGCCGAAGGAAGAAAAGTGACTAGAGGAAAATTACGGATATATGATATGAATCTGAGTTTTGAGGTCGATGGATTGCTGAGGCTCCAGACGGATCAGCCCGGCTTCCCCGACAGGATCAGGTGAATTGGGCGCATCAGGCAGCCATGTATAAGGCTCAATGCAAAGATACTGGTCGCATTCACCTTTGGTATATAAAACCCAATACTTATAGTATTGCTCATCTGCTGTGTAGCGGATTTGATAACCGTCGTCACGGGTCAAAAGAGCTTCAGCAGGGCCTTCCGTTGCCCGCAGCAGCGTATCTAGATTTGTTCCTTTCAGAGAAAGTCCCGAAGAGAGCTGTTCCAAGTCGTCCAACGAAGTAATGATACCTGTAGGTAGCTGTTCAGCATCCTGCTCATAGACGCCATTCACAGGCAGCTTTAGGCGCCAGCGCTCAGGTTCTCCGTCCACCATAAACCAAGTGTGATATCCCAAGCCAAATGGAGCTGCTTTTTCACCCAAATTCGTTACGCGCAGCGTTTGACTTAATACAGCACCCTGTAAGCGATACGTCATCTCCAGACGTAAAGGAATGGGGAATTGTTCCATCCAGTGAGGATCACTTTCTGTTAAAAGCTCGGTAGTAACACTGCAACCTTCTTCATCCTCTTCAATATCACTGCAGCGCCAGGATTGATTACGATGCAGACCGTGTATATGATTGTCATTGGCAGTATTTCGGTCGAACTGATAAGGAACACCGTCAAACTCAAATTGTCCCTTGCGAATTCGGCCTGGAGGAATCAAAATGGGCAAGCCAAAATGATAAGGCTTTTGTAAATAGAAAGCCAATTCTTCCTCACCAGGCCGACGTACGATATCCCGGTCGAGCTTCAGATCACGCACTGAGATAATATTATTCCCGAGGCGAGGGATCATCGTAACTTCGAGTTCACCACTATGTAAAACATACGTGTCGTAACCGTTCCAGTGTTCTTTGGTCACTTGTTTCATATCCATGCTCCTTTGTCCACTATAATCGGTTGAAGCTTCGTGTCATTATGATAACAGATTTTTGATCGTAGGGCACAATCGTCATTTGACAATAACATTATGCGGAATTATCATTAATGTAGTTTAGAAAGTAATGACATGGATAACGCGATGATGAGGACAAGTAAGCTTTCGCATAAGCTCTTCAGAAAGCCGGTGGTAGATGGGAATCGGTGAGCCTGCACTGCTGAATGGACCTTGGAGTGCCGCACAGAACAGGATTCTACTGTCCTCAGTATGACGGCCGATTGCTCCCCGTTAACGGAGCTTTAAGATTGCAGGCAGCCACGGAGCATAGCTCCGACAAGGAATAGGCTGACGGCAATGAATAAGGGTGGTACCACGGTCTCGCGTCCCTTGAGGATGCGGGGCCTTTTTGCGTTCTAATTTTGAAATAAACGGAGGAGGAAGAATATGAAAACTGTACTTTCAGGTATTCAGCCTAGTGGACAACTTACTTTGGGCAATTACATTGGTGCAATGAAAAACTTTGTCAAATTGCAAGAGGATCATCAATGTTACTTTATGGTCGTGGACCTTCATGCAATTACCGTACCGCAGGAACCGGCCCAATTACGTGAGCAGTCGGAGGCGGTAGCGGCATTATTTATCGCAGCAGGTATTAACCCGGAGAAATCCAATGTCTTTTTACAATCCCATGTTCCTCAGCACGCTGAGCTGGGATGGTTGATGACAACACTGACGAATATGGGCGAGCTGGAACGTATGACTCAGTTTAAAGACAAAGCGGCAGGCAAGGACTCCGTAGGAGCAGGGCTGTTCGTATATCCATCGTTGATGGCAGCTGACATTTTGCTCTACAACGCGGATCTCGTTCCGGTAGGCGACGATCAGAAACAGCATCTGGAGCTGACACGCGATTTGGCGGGTCGCTTTAATCACCGTTACGGAGATTATTTTACTGTTCCCGAACCGTATATCCCTGAAGTAGGGGCGAGAATTATGTCCCTGGATGATGTATCTAAAAAAATGAGTAAGAGCAATCCGAATGCAGGCAGCTTTATTGCCCTGCTGGACGAACCGAAAGTCATACGCAAGAAAATTAGCCGCGCTACGACCGATTCTGGCAGTGAGGTTAGATATAATCCAGCCAATAAACCGGAAATTAGTAATCTGATGGGCATCTACAGCCAGTGTTCCGGTTTGTCGCTTCAAGAAGTGCAGGATCGCTATGAAGGTCAAATGTACGGAACATTTAAAAAAGAACTGGCAGAGACGGTTGTAGCTATGCTTGAACCGATTCAGCAGCGCTATCGCGACATCCGGGAATCCGGTGAAATTGGACGTATTTTAGCCCAATCCGCAGAGCGCGCACAAGAAGCGGCTGAAGTCACGTTGTCTGCGGTCAAAGAGCGCATG
>NZ_WUDQ01000144.1:0-8072 GCF_009827695.1 Paenibacillus sp. OT2-17
TTTCCATTCTTCTCGGCCAGGTTCGCTCAAAAGTAGACCTTCATTGGAACCGCGGCGACAGCATTTACGCGGTGAATGTCAATTTCTACGCCAGACTGGTGGAATATCAGGGAGATCGTTATTTAGGCGATACAAACAACCTGATGGAATTGCAAAGTGAAATTGAAAACTTTCTGAAGGAGCGTACAACGGAACTTCTTCAGCAAATGCAGAAGTGGGATGTAGACCCGTTATCTATGGGATATGTAGCACTTCATCCATTCTCAAAGCCTATTTCCGGAGAAGAGTGGCAGAAAACAAAAAGAAGTCTAAATTATCAGGTGAAAGTTCACCTTACACTCAACCCGCTCCCGGCAATTCCTTCTTATCAAAATCATCGTTAGTACTTGCTGTGTGTCAAAATCCCCTCTTTAGGTATGTATGGGAAATTTAAGGGGAAATTAAATGGGGCCCTGCAGAAAGTAAGGATTCTTTAAGTTGCACCAACGAGATGACCTTATCAGATTCATCTACGATGCTTATAGAACCCATATTTTCATCGTAGAAGGCTTCCATTTTATCGGCAATAGTACCATGTTCTTGTCCATTATAAGCAATGGGATCAAGTTCTTGTCCTGCGCATAGGACATTCATGTAAATTTTGTAAGTCCACCGAAGAGTTAAGTTATTTTAAGGGTTCTCTTATTTGTAAAAGCTGTACCTGTATGCTCAAGATTCCTCCTACAAACAAACAGGTTTTACAGCCAAAAGAGATTATGGCCCAGCCAACTCATACAAAAAATGTTTAGCCCACAAGTGATAGGGTATCGTTCGGAATTTGAAGCAAATACCTGAATGGCCATGAGCTGTACGGGTATCCATAAAGTTAATTCTTAGATTCAATGGGTTTGATCGCCTATTGAGCGAAAAGCGCATTTTCCAAACCCGAACAGAGAATTCCCCGTGAAAAACGGGGATTCAGGTTGTTGAGAAAGTCTCAACAGCTATTCTTATTTCTACGTAGTTTAACACGACATCGCGTTAATGTTGAAACAAATAGCGAAGCTTCACTGAGGCTAAACAGCTCACGACGTTTTGGACTGCGTAATGCGACAGAACAATTGCTCATGGCTGCTAACCAAGAAGGTCGCCTTCCATCTGGAAAGGAAAGCGAAGGATGCCTGACTGGCGTTTATTTCACCCGAAAGAACGGATTAAAACCAAGAGAAACCCATGTCTTTTCATCAGACATGGGTTTCTCAACAATCTGAAAGCGTATCCCGTTAAGGGGTGTGCTTTTTTGTCTTGCTTGGCGGCGTCCTACTCTCCCAGGACCCTGCGGTCCAAGCACCATCGGCGCTGGAGGGCTTAACGGCCGTGTTCGGGCTGGGTACGTGTGGAACCCCTCCGCTAGCGCCACCAAACATGAATTCACATCGTGAATTCTACCTTCAAGGTGTTACACCCTGAAAACTGGATCCGAAACTTTATTGCGTCTTATCTTTAGGATAAGCCCTCGACCGATTACATCTCTTTCTCGAATATTCCCTTTGTCGAACTCTTTCTAAGGATTTCTCAATGCTCTTCAAGTCCATATTAAATTTTGACAAAAAACTGCACCTCCGATCTGTTAGATGGTGTCCAACAATTGGGGTGCAGTTCACACACTACTCAGCTGCTTTCTTAATTGTATTGAGTTAACGTCTACGCGTTGTTCAATCAAAGAGCGACTGTCGACGTCGATGACATCATATCGGGAATGTTATCAAGTTCTCGTCATCTAACTTATCCAATAGGAGTACCGTTAGGTATTTCAGTATCCGGTTTTAATAGAATAACATCTCCTTTTTCCGGGACTCCTCCCAAAACTAATACCTCCGATTTGAATCCAGCAATGCGCCGAGGAGGAAAATTAACGATTCCTATAATTTGCTTTCCTACCAATTCTTCAGCCTTATACCGCTTAGTTATTTGTGCACTTGAGGATTTCAAGCCGATCTCCGTTCCAAAATCAATCTTAAGCTTTATCGCAGGGATCTTTGCTTCTTCAAAAAACTCCGCTTCCTTAATCGTTCCGACACGGATATCTAGTGCTGCAAAATCATCGATCGTTGCCAATCTTTTACCTCCTCCTCTAAAGTCTTTAGCCGCTCTCAAAAATATCTCTCACGCTTTCCCGACAGAACTTAATGAATTCCGCTCGGTGTTGTATTTTACTGCGCTGGTCGAAACGGCTTCAGGAGTCGAATCCCTTCCTCAATGGATCCCTCCATCAATTCCAAGAGCTGGGGTACCAGTTTCTGCATCCGGGGGGCGTTCAGGTGCCGATCGAGAGCATCCTGGTCTTCCCAGCGTTCGTAGATGATGAATGTGCCAGGCTTGCCTTCTACCTCGTGAGCCTCGTAGTCAATGTTGCCCAGGTCGTTGCGCGACGGGGTGACAGCAGCCGTCATGATTGCCTTCATCTCAGCTTCTCTTCCTGCCTTAGCTCTCGCCTCCCAAAGTACAGTAACGTAACGGTTCTTTGTATCGTTCATGCTAATTCCTCCTAATTTATATACTTCGTAATTTTGCTTTAGCATTTTCTCAAATGGAATTGCCTATTTATGCATGAAATTCTGGTGTATCAATGGCTTAGCATAATGCTGTTATAAGCAACCAAAAGAACGATTAAAGCCCTGGCCCGCAAGAACATCTTGACGAGCCACATCTAAACCACGTATTTGGTATTCACTCAAAGCATTTATTATCGAATTCGGATACTTTTTAATCGCGTCCATGATGGCAACCGTATCATCATCAAGTGAGTCATTAAAGCCTGCGCCCGACATTGGCGACATGGTATGAGCTGCGTCTCCAATCATGGCTATTCTTCCTTTTGACAATATATTAGGGATGTATTCATTAACAGGTGCCCCAATTAAACTGCGATCCTTGATCGCGATTTGCAAAATGGCATCATCTTCTTTGCTCCAATGGGCTTGGCTGGTTTGTGATAGTTCTTCCAGCAGCGAAACCGGAATAGCTTCACCGTATAAGGAATGCTGGGTAGTCCCATCCTTTAACACACCTAATTCAGACAGCAATTGATTATGCGAATGATCAAACCAGCAAAAATCTATCCATCGCTGGCCAGGATTGGTTCTCCCCTCTATCCCTGGCATCATCGCAGTAGTCAATGTACCGGCAGCACTATCATTGAAATAAGCGTTCGAAAGCTGACGTTTTTTCCAGTCTTTCTTCTGCAGCAATTTTTTCTCCACTTTCCCTACCCAAACCAAATAGCCAGCATAATCTGCAAATGGTTTGTCAGGGCTTAAATAACGGCGGACAATACTGCGATATCCATCTGCGCCAATCAAAAAGTCTCCTTTAAACGTCTGCTCCTTTTCACTAGTAGCCCAAGCAGAAGATTCATTTTGCCCAATACTAACAATTGGTGTATGGTGCTGAAGGGTAATACCAGGTTCCTTAGCGACCGCATTGAGCAAACGTTCTTGAATGGCTGACCAGGCTTCAACATTGTTGTTACCATTGGATGCCAAATTACTTAGTTCTCGTTCAATTTCACTATTAGAATAAGGCTTTGTGTGTAGGCGAATAAAAGCACCATTCCTTAATGATGAATCTGCACGTTCAAGAATAGTCACTGCATAACCAGAACGGGACAACGCAAGTCCCATCATTAGTCCACCTAAAGATCCACCAACAATAATGGCATGTTCAAACTGTTGTTGTAACATCATTTCATACTCCCATTACTGCAGCTTCATCTGGCTGCGGAGCATCCGGTCGAGGAGTTTATCCGGGAGAATACGAACCAGTCGGGTCAGCAGTGCCGAATCGCGGCCGGCCATATAGCGGGTGCGCGGCTTACTTTCGTGGATGGCTCGTGAAACCACTTCTGCCACTTTCTTAGGAGGGATACCGTCCGTTGCCCATGATTCAGCCTGAGCCTTCACGGCGTCAAAAAGACGATCATGGCGTCTGTGCTGATCGGGTGTCATCAACTTGGACAGCCGATCGGCTGTCGTAACCCCTTTCTCCGACAGGCTGGTGCTGACACCGCCCGGAGTAATCATGATGACCTTGAGTCCGAACGAGGACATCTCTCTGCGGAGACTGTCATTGATCGCTTCCATCGCGTACTTTGCAGCCGAATAAATTCCGAAACCGGGCATTGAGATTTTGCCGCCAACGGATCCGATATTGACTACGCGTCCGCCGCTGTTCAGCAAGACCGGAGTAAGCGCCTGAATAACTGCGACCTGCCCGATCACGCTGACTTCGATCTGACGGCGAAATTCATCCAGCGGAACCATCTCAAGAGGTGCATTAACGGCAATGCCGGCATTGTTGACCACGGCGCGCAAAGGGCGACCAAGCGGATCTTGCTCCACTCGTTCGGCCAGCGCCCTTAGTGTGTCGATAGCGGTAACATCGAGAATCACCGGTTCGATATTTTTTTGTTTGATTTTGTCGGCATCTTCTTGACGGCGAACCCCAGCTAAAACGTGAAATCCGTCAGCGGCGAGCTTCTCCGCGGTAGCCCTGCCGATTCCACTTGAAGTACCTGTGACGACAACCATTTCTTGAGTGTTATATGGCATTGTAAACCTCCTGAGTTTGATAAGTTATGGATCGCTGTATAGCACTGTTATACGGTTATTATAGCACCGCTATACAGAACTGTCTATAGCGGTGCTATACATTTTTGCATAGTGTTGTCCTCTCGCGACCTGAACATCATTTTTGGCGGGCGCAACGTGATGTACTTCGACGCTCACGAAATACCGTGCCGTGAGGAATAAGCTCATCAAAACCCTCTGAAAATGAAAAAGATCGCCATCCTGCTTGGATAGGCGATCTCTCTTATGTGCCACTATTTGTGGTGCTTCATCTCTTTACCATGAAACAAGACAAAGCCCCAATGGGGCTTTGTCCGGAGTCTCCAGGTTCTGTCATCGATCCCTCATTTTGAACCGGCGTCCGGCCTTAGGATCAAAATGATCTGCATTACGCTTTCCCGAATGAGATCAACGACGTCGGGCTGGGGGGGAGGTGCCTTGCGAATTTGGGCCCAGACCAGATCTGCCGCAGCTTCGGCTGAAACAGCCAGTTTTCCTTCGGCGGCGACTCTTTGAACATTTTGCACCAGTGCTTGGTACGACTGATCTGCCGCCTCGATATGGGCACCCTCGAGCAGCCGCCCCATCATCGCCGCATAAATCCGTGGACGGGCTGCCGCAAAGCGCACATAGTCATCCCATCCCTGACGAAGCGCCATTTCTGGAATAGGGGACTCCACTGCAGCAATTTTGCTTTCAAATAACTGTTTGAACGCTTCCACTATAGCTGCACTCAGGAGTCCATCGGCATTACCGAAATGGTGGTAGAGTGTAGGAGCAGTAACCTGTGCGATCGAAGTGACAGCTCGCGTCGAAAATTGGGCTCCGCCCTCTTCTTCGAGTACCTTAAGAGCAGCTGCTAATATTTTGTCATATGTGTTCATACATCTATTATAGCAGTGCTATATAGGTATGTCCATGACGAGGGTTGTACTCGTGTGACCATGTCATCCCGTTTGAGATCACAACATCGTAAAACACTGCCTCTTTTAGTTTTATTGAGCTATCGTTCCCCTTAATTCAGTAGACAGCCGTTCGGAAGCCTTTAAATTCTTCAAAATAACAAAAAATAAAATTCATGATCTACGCAATAGAGTCAATTTGAACAATGGGTTCTATTTATCAAAAGGTAGGTGCAGGTAATTCATCAATTTTCAAACGTAGTAAACTATACGGTTTTTTTCGCAGGTCTTTTCCATAATGAAATCTTGCCTGTCTATGTAATTGGTTCACAATTACATATAAGTATTGATCCGGACCAATAGAAAAAGTATCTGGCCATAAAATTCTGGGATCATGGGCGATGGTTTCCATGATTCCATTCGGCAATATCTTTCGAATACTATCGTTTTCATAATCTCCAGCATAAACGTTTCCTTTTGCGTCCGTGATCATCCCATCAGATGCCCCCTTCTCTCCCCAATACTGCACAAGATCACTTAACTTGAAATCCGGAATCGTTCTGTCTCTTAACGATTCTGTTGAGATTGAGTATAGCTGGCGACTGGTTAATGGACAATAGAATAACATTTTTCCATCAGGGGAAATGGCTATACCATCAGAGGCCAATCGAAAGGGAGATGTCGAACCATCCGCGTTTCGATTCATCAAAATTTTGCCTTCCACTTTCGGTACAAAATACGGATCGGGTGAGGTTGAGCTGGCTCCATGCAACCGTCTATACGCATTTCCGTTTTCTAAATTTACGACGATAATAGCGCCTGGACCATTGGAAGAAGAATCCGTTATATATGCGTAACCTGCTTTACCTACACGAAAGTCAAATCGGACATCATTCAAATACGTTGTCGGCAAGACTACATCATCTGCAAATGTATATACTTTTCTTATTGTATTTGTTTCTAAATCTACCGCGACTAATTTTGCCCCTCCTTTAATTGGCTCAGAAAAATTTGGTGCAGCCGTATCCAGTATCCACAGGGTTCCCCTTCCATCTGCAACAACACTTTGGACACTGATGAAGGACATAGCGATATTCAATGGGTTGATCAAATTCGTTTCTAAATTAGGATAAGGCTGCAACTGACCCTCAACAATTTCCGCTACTGTAAATCTAACGTCATCTCCCCATTTCGGAAAGCAAATGAAGATACGCCCGGTTTCTGACACACTAACGCCTGTAGGCATAGGCCCATAAAATGAATAAACGAGTTCTAACTTACCGAAATATTCTTCCATAGGTAACATAGTTTTTTTTGATATCCTCCCCACCATATTTGAACGGATATTACCTATAATATGTTTAAAACTTTTTCTAATTCCTAGCTCTTAATGATTCTTTTTCTAACCAAAACATAGACGCAGAGTAGAGTAACCCTCTGCTGGTTGTTGCGCCTCAATTTTATGATGCCGACCAGTTTGTAGCTGGTTAGTCATCAACATCCGTGCAGGTAAGTGGCATCATGCGACACATTGGCGATGTGGATTTCACTTTGCTGCCTGTAATACTAGTCTTTTGAATGAGTGTGCGGTGCTCAAATACGGAGATGAGCTAATTTTTGTCGATATAATTTCTAAAATGAAGATAGGCTAACTTCAGGAAGAGATCAAAGCTGGCATATTGTATAAATGGGGATTCACTGCTTAATAATAACGAATTTAATTAAGTTTTTTGAAAATGTCCAAGACATCTCAAAAAACAAAAGGCTTCGGCGCAAGCCGAAGCCTTTTGACGGTGACTCTCCGTTGTCTTTGGCAAGTAGTTCGTCTGAAAGTCTAACTGAGCCAAGAGCATTTTATTGTTGGTCCGGCAGACGTAATGCGTTTGCTGAAGTTTGCGCTTGATCTAAAAATTCCTCTGCCTGAGTTAATTGCCGCCGGGCCGTCTCCAAAGCTTGTGAATTTGTTGCCGCGTTAGGTTTACTTATCGAGTTCATCGCCTGATTTAAAGCCGTTTGCACCTCAGAAACCGCGTTAGAAGCATGTTGCTCCAGCGTATTGCCGCTCGAGTTAAGTGCACTTTCTGCCGGTTTTCTTGCACCTTCAGTGGCTAGATCAATTTTGTTTCCATTAGGCAAGGTGTGTCCTCCTCCCTTAAGCAAAGATCATTAATTTAAACATTAATAAGTATGCAGTTGATATTTTGTTTGTATTCCTGCAACTAAATAGGAGTATATGGATCACACAACAATTCCAGCAATCAATTTTAGTATAAGATGCGATGCGTTGGAAAATCTAACTTTGGTGAAAAAAGGAGGTGAGAATTTGTCAATGAATACTCCAGCGTTAGCGCCGCACGAATCGATGGAACTGCATGAAGCGTTAAATTTTAAAACGCTCTGCCTCGCTAAGTCAAAACTTATGCAGGGCTTGGTCTTTGACCAAGAGTTAAAAGCGTTAATGCAGAAAGACGTAATTCAATCCACACAACAGATCGCTGAGCTGCAAGCAATCTATGCAAGAGCTCCTTTCCAAGCGCCCCATTCCTTCAACGCCATCTCTCCA
>NZ_WUDQ01000145.1:0-7990 GCF_009827695.1 Paenibacillus sp. OT2-17
ATCCCGAGACGGCAGCTTTATCAGCCTGTGAATCTGAGAAATTCTATGGCGATGTTGAGACCTTGCGTTCAGACCACGCCATTGAACAGACTCCGGCTGCGCTGGAGCTGCACGACATCACCTTTGGCTATCAGCCTGACCATCCAACGCTGCAAAGGTTAAACTTGGTCGTGCCAGAAGGGCAGGTAACCGCGCTTGTCGGCCCGAGTGGTGGTGGCAAAAGCACAGTCATGAAGCTGTTGCTGGGATTTTACCCACCGGACGAAGGTGTGCTGCGGGTTCATGGTCGCTTGGCAGAAGAATTTCCGTTGGATGAGGTCAGGGATTTAATGGCCTATGTACCACAGGAGGCTACGCTGTTCCACGGTACAGTAGCGGATAATATCCGTTTTGGCTCACCGACTGCCACGGATGAAGAAGTAGAGGCTGCGGCCAAAACAGCCTATGCCAGCGGCTTCATAGGCGAGCTGCCAGAGGGGTACGACACGATTGTCGGTGAACGCGGAGCCAATTTGTCCGGCGGTCAAAGACAGCGGATCGCAATTGCCCGTGCTTTGCTCAAAAATGCACCGATTTTGCTGTTGGATGAAGCGACCTCGGCTTTGGATGCAGAATCGGAATATGAAGTCCAGCAGGGCTTAAATGAGCTGATGAAGGATCGTACGACATTAGTTATTGCCCATCGATTGTCTACGATTGAACGGGCGGATACGATCTGTGTCCTTGCCGATGGCGAACTGAAAGAGCAGGGTACCCATGATCAGCTCCTTGCCGAGGGAGGTCATTATGCAGAGCTGTATGAGCTTCAATTTCGAAAGCATCCCGAGGAACAAACCGCATAAATATGCGAATTTCCTTTTTACCAATATCTATTTTGCGAGGAGAGAAACGGATGACACAGCAAGATGTTCAATTGTTTTCGCTAAGCCAGCCACAGCAACGGATTTTGTATACGGAGCTTCTGTATCCTAATCGGAACACATCAACAATTATTGCAACAGTAAAAATCAGGGGAACTGTTCGTATAGATGCCTTGCAGCAAGCAATGAACCGGGTGATTGCCCAAAATGATTCTTTCCGTATCAAGATCACTGCTCAGGATGGGATTCCATATCAATATGTAGAGCCGTTTACGGCGGAAAATATAGAAACGCTCCAAGTTGCCCCGGAAGAAGCGAATGTATGGTTAAAGCGTCATAATCCACAGCCGTTCTCATTGTTGGATTCGCAGCTGTACCGATTTGTTATCTTGCAGCTCGGAGCAGAAGAAACCTGGTTTAATTTTAAAATGCATCATATTATTTCAGATGGCGTGTCCATGAATCAGGCCATTAATGAAATCACCGGACATTATATGGATATTGTGCATGGTACAGGTCAAGATGCACCGACCAAAGGCAATCCCTATCTGGATTTTATCCAGGTAGAGCAAAGCTATGAGCAATCAGACCGTTATCAGAAGGACAAAACGTACTGGACAGAAAAGTTTGCCGATTTGCCAGAGACTACAGGTTTGAAATCATATAACCCGCTGACACTGAGCACAGCTGCACGCCGGGAGAGCTTTATACTGGAACATGAGTTGTATCGTGGTGTTACGGCTTTTTGCGAGGAACATAAAATTAGTATTTTCACGTTCTTCCTGGCGGCTCTGTATATTTATTTGCATAAAGTGACGGGAGAGCAGGACCTAACCGTGGGGACACTCTATGCCAACCGTACGTCTAAGAAGGAAAAGGATACCATCGGTATGTTCGTCAGCACCGTGGCTACGCGTCTGTTAGTCGAACCAGAATCCGAACTGCTGACCTTCCTGCAAGGTGTAGGGAAGGAGCAGGCGTCCATTTTGCGGCATCAGCGTTACCCATACAACAAAATTATTCAGGATTTGCGTGAACAGCAAAGCAGTCTGGACATTCAGCGTCTGTTTGGTGCTTCCATCCAGTATCGTACATTGAGTTTCTCCCGGTTTGATGAAGCCATTCAGCAGGTAGATAACGATTTCTGCGGAGATACGGTGAACGACTTCGATATTCACATGGTTGAAATGCTGGATGACGATAGACTTGTGCTGTACCTAGATTATCGTACCGAGCTGTTTACTGAACAGGAAATTGCTCGAATTATTCGACAATTTTTGAGTGTAGCGGAGCATATGGTGCAGGGCCCACACAAGCGGATACAGGAATTGTCGCTGATCAGTGAGGAAGAACGGGCACAAATCGTCGACGTATTCAATGCTACTGCGGTGGAATATCCACACGAAGCAGGCATTCATGAGTTGTTTGAGGAACAGGCTGAACGTACACCGAATCAGACAGCAGTCGTGTTCGGAAATGCCCGTTTAACTTATGGCGAACTGAATGTTAAAGCAAATCGACTGGCTCACACGTTGCGCGGATACGGTGTTACCGCCGAGCAAACTGTAGGTATCGTTGCTGAGCGTTCCACGGATATGATTGTCGGCATGTTGGCGATTCTCAAAGCGGGCGGCGCATATGTGCCGATTGACCCTGATTATCCGGCTGAACGTGTACGTTACCTGCTGGAAGATTCGGGGGCAAAGTTGCTGCTGGTGCAGCATGCAGAACAGCAACTGGAGGAATACACCGGAATCGTACTGGATCTGAGCGATGCTAAGGTGTACGGGGCAGAGAATGACCAAGGCTTGAATACCGTACATTGGGAGCAAAACGGGGCTTATCATGCGGATTATACCAATTATACAAATCTGAAAAATGAGATTTTAAATGAATCATCCTCGTCTGTCGTAGACAGCACTGCTGGAGAACAAGAACGTAAATTTGGAAACCGACTAGCTTATTTGATGTACACTTCGGGCACGACCGGACAGCCCAAAGGGGTTATGGTAGAACATCGCAATGTCGTGCGTTTGGTGAAAAGTACAAACTATGCGCAATTGGATGCTGATACACGCATTTTGCAAACTGGCGCCGTTGTCTTTGACGCGTCCACCTTCGAAATTTGGGGTGCGCTATTGAATGGTGGACAGCTCGTGCTGGTAAGTCAGGATGTCATTTTGGACGCTCCAAAGCTCAAGGAAGCCGTACGCAACCATGGTATCACGACAATGTGGCTGACTGCGCCGCTCTTTAACCAGCTATCTCAGCAGGACTTGGAGCTGTTCGAGGGGGTACAAGAACTGCTGGTCGGTGGTGATGTGCTGTCCGTACCGCACATTAACCGGGTGCTGGAGGCTCATCCGTCCCTGCGGATCATTAACGGCTATGGGCCGACAGAAAATACAACTTTTTCTACAACTCATGCGATTGCCAGCGTGCAATTGGAAGCGGTGCCGATTGGGCGTCCGATTCACAACTCCACAGCGTATGTCGTAGACCGTTCCATGCAGCTTCAGCCTGTCGGGGCATGGGGGGAGTTGATCGTCGGCGGCGACGGGGTGGCACGTGGCTACCGGAACCGTCCGGATTTAACGGCTGAAAAGTTTGTAGACAGCCCGTTCCGCAGCGGAGAGCGCTGCTACCGCACAGGCGATTTGGTGCGCTGGAATGAGGACGGGACGTTGGAATACAAAGGACGGATTGACGCACAGGTGAAAATCCGGGGCTACCGGATTGAGTTGGGCGAGGTGGAAGCACAGCTGCTGAAGCTGGAGGCGGTGCAAGAAGCCGTCGTCATTGCACGTGAGGATGAGCAGGGGCAAAAGCAGCTCTGTGCATATGTAGTCACCCTTGCGAATATCGCGGCTAGCGAGCTGCGAAGTGCCTTGAGCCAAGAATTGCCGGGTTACATGGTACCGTCATATTTTGTGCAGTTGGAGCAATTACCGTTGACACCAAATGGCAAAGTGGATCGTCGGGCATTGCCGCAACCAGAAGGAAGCGTGGATTCCGGTGAGGATTACGTAGCGGCACGTAATGAGGTAGAACGTACGCTAGTGTCTGTGTGGCAATCTGTACTTGGTATTGAGCATATTGGTGTGCTGGATAACTTTTTCCATCTGGGGGGCGACTCGATTAAGGCCATCCAGGTGTCTTCAAGACTGCTGCAAAATGGTTACAAGCTGGAAATGAGGGAGTTGTTCCAGTATCCGACGATTGCTGAGCTGAATGGACGAGTGCAGCGGGTGAGCCGTGTTTCCGATCAAGGAGAAGTCAGTGGAAACGTGGCATTGACACCGATTCAACACTGGTTCATTGAACAGCAGCCATCCAATCCTGAATACTATAACCAGGCTCTGATGCTGCATCGTGAGGATCGATTGGATGAAACGGCGCTTCGTCAGGCACTGCAACGCATTGTCGAGCACCATGATGCTTTGCGCATCGTATTCCGCCAAAATGCGGACGGTGGGTATGAAGCATGGAACCGTGGCGTGCAAGAAGGAGAATTGTACAGCCTCGAAGTAGTTGATTTTACAAATGAGTCTGACTTTGCTCATTTGCTGGAGGACAAAGCCAGCGAAATTCAAAGCAGTATCCGTCTAGATAAAGGCCCTTTGGTGAAGCTGGGTCTGTTCCGTTGCACCGATGGAGACCATTTGTTGGTAGCGATCCACCATTTTGTGGTCGACGGCGTGTCTTGGCGTATTTTGCTAGAGGATTTGGCATCCGGTTATGAGCAGGCTTTACAGGGCGAGTCTGTCCGTTTACCCAACAAAACGGATTCCTTCCGTCTGTGGGCAGACCAGCTATCCGCTTATGCGAGCAGTGGAGCGTTGGAGAACGAGCGTGCGTATTGGGAGCAGATTGAGCAAGCAGGGAAGAGTCAGGCATCCTTGCCTAAAGATTACACTCGTAAATCTCAGGCCAAGCCACAGCTTCGCGATGATCGGACACTGACAGTAGCGTGGACGGTAGAAGAAACGGAACAATTCTTGAAACAAGCTCATCGTGCCTACAATACGGAAGCGAACGACCTATTGCTGACAGCTCTGGGCACCGCAATTCAGGAGTGGGCAGGTATCCGTCAGGTGCTTGTAAATCTGGAGGGTCACGGACGGGAAGCCATTTTGCCGGATGTGGATATTACGCGTACGGTCGGTTGGTTTACCAGCCAATTCCCGGTTGTACTCGATATGGGCGAGGAACAGAATGTGGGACGGCGTGTCAAGAACGTCAAAGAAGGACTGCGCCGTTTGCCGCATAAAGGAATTGGATACGGGATTTTGAGATATCTTGCTGACAGGGAAGGGGAAGCCGCTTTTGTCGCCGAGCCGGAAATCAGCTTTAACTATCTCGGACAATTCGATCAGGATTTAAAGAAAAATGCCTTTCGCATGTCTCCTTATTCCATCGGAGTTTCCATTAGTGATACGTTGACCAAGCGGTATGCTCTGGATATCAACGGCATGATCACGGACGGTGCACTGGAACTGACGATCAGCTACAGCAACAAAACGATCATGAAAAAGTCAATCAAAAAGCTTGCTGATCTGCTTCATGAGAGCTTGCGTGAGGTATTGGCTCACTGTGTGGAAAAAGAGTTGCCAGAGCTGACGCCAAGCGACTTGTCCTTCCAAGGACTGACGGCTGGAGAGCTGGATCATATTGTAGAGCAGACGGCTACTGCGGGAGAACTAGAAAACATTTATTCGCTCACACCCATGCAAAAAGGCATCCTGTTCCACGGCTTAATGGAGCCGAAATCAGGGGCGTACTTTGAGCAGGCGACATTTGATCTGCAAGGCAGCTTTCAAGTGGAGGCTTTTGCCGAAAGCTTAAATCAACTGGTGGATCGCCATCAAATATTCAGAACGAATTTTTATAGCGGCTGGAATGAGCAGCCTTTACAGGTGGTGTACCGCCACAAACATGCCGGGTTCCGTTTTGAAGATGTGCGTTCAATCGGACAAGGAGAGCAGGACGCATACATTGCTGATTTTGCTGAGCGTGACAAAGTCGAAGGTTTTAATTTCAGCTCAGGCGAGCTGATGCGGGTGTCTGTTTTGCGTACAGGCGAGGAGTCGTACCGTTTTGTATGGAGCTTCCACCATATTTTGATGGACGGCTGGTGCTTGTTCCTGGTTGTGGGGGAAGCATTTAATACGTACTTTGCCATCCTCGAAGACCGCAAGCCGGAGCTTGTCCCGATAACGCCATACAGCGAATATATTGAATGGCTGGAGCGACAGGACAACGCGGAGGCTGAACGGTTCTGGAGTGATTACTTTGCTGGTTTCGAGCAGCAGACGGTATTGCCGCAGGCAAAACAGCTGGACGGTCACGCTAAAGAATATGAAGCGGACAAGCTTTCGTTTACACTGGGCCGCGAAGTGACGGAACGGATGAACAAGCTGGTTAAGCAAAAGCAAGTGACGGTCAACACCCTTCTGCAAGCAGCATGGGGCGTTGTGCTGCAACGGTATAACAACAGTCGGGATGTTGTATTTGGCAGTGTCGTATCCGGCAGATCAGCGGATATTCCGGGCATAGACAAAATGATTGGTTTGTTCATTAATACGGTTCCTGTACGGATTCACAGTGAGAAAGATATTACGTTTGCTGCGTTAATGAAGCAGATACAGGAGCAGGCACTGGCTTCCCGTGCTTATGAAACCTATCCGTTGTATGAAATTCAGGCCCTGACAGAGCAAAAACAGGATCTGGTGAACCATATTATGGTGTTTGAAAACTACCCAGTGGAACAGCGTATGGAGCAAATGGGTAGCCGTGGTGAGAATGGTTTTACAATTACAAATGCTTCCGTATCGGAGCAAACGAACTATGATTTCAACATTACGGTTGTGCCGGGTGATGAAATTCATGTCCATTTAGAGTACAACGCGCGAGTATTGGAACGTACAGCTATAGAGCAAATCCGCGGGCATTTGCTGCATATTATTGAAGAAGCGATTAACAGACCAGATGCGCTGGTAGATGAGCTTGAGTTGGTGACTGCTTCGGAAAAAGCGAAAATCATCGACGGTTTTGGATCAGTGGGCGTATCTGCATGGAGTGATGAAAAGCAATCAGAAGGGTTGTTCCACGCCTATGTGGAAGAACAAGCGCAGCTTGTGCCGGATCACGTGGCAGTTGTATACGAGGAGCGGCAGCTTACGTATCGCGAGCTGAACGAGCGTGGGAACCAACTTGCTCGTAGATTGCGGAATGAAGGCATTGGGCGTGAATCCATTGTTGGTATTTTGAGCGAGCGCTCGGTGGACATGCTGGTCGGCGTATTGGCGGTATGGAAAGCCGGAGGTGCATATGTACCTTTAGATGCGGATTATCCGTCTGACCGTATCCGCTTTATGCTGGAGGACAGCGGCGCTACGGTGCTACTGACTCAAACAGGTTTGCAGGAGCGTGCCCAAGCATGGCTGAATGAAAGCCGATGGGCTTTGGCCGAAGGAAAGGCTGAGGGTGAGCTGGAAACGGCGGTTGGCATTGAAACGATGGAAAGAGACAGCCTTAATGAGGGATTAAGCTTGAAATCAGATTCGGAGTCTGATAGCGAAGCAGCATCCGAATCCGCAGCGAACTTGCGTCTGCATGCCGTGCTGGCGCTGGACGATGAGTCGCTGTACACCGGGGATCCCACGGATGTGGAGCACATCAATGAGCCGCAGGATCTGGCGTACGTGATCTACACGTCCGGTACAACGGGACGTCCGAAGGGCGTCATGATTGAGCATCGCAGCTTGGTGAATACAGCCGCGGCCTACCGCCGGGATTACCGTCTGAACCAGTTCCCGGTACGCCTGTTACAGCTGGCGAGCTTCTCCTTCGACGTATTCGTCGGCGATATCGCGCGGGCGCTCTATAACGGTGGAACGATGGTCATCTGCCCGAAAGATGATCGCATTGATCCAAGCCGTCTATACGGCTGGATTCGCGACTATCAGATTACGGTGTTCGAATCAACCCCGGCCTTGATTGTACCGTTTATGCAGCATGTGCATGAACACGGGCTGGACATGAGCAGTCTGGAATTGCTGATCACCAGCTCGGATAGCTGCAGCGTGACGGATTACCGGGTGCTGCAAGAACGATTTGGCGCAGATATT
>NZ_WUDQ01000146.1:0-7987 GCF_009827695.1 Paenibacillus sp. OT2-17
AGCCAAATATTGCTCATGATAAAAATACTGTTCAGGGTTGTCCGTATACGAAACAATCTCAGCTACGTTCATATACGGGGAAGCATCTATTTTCTGAATGAACTCACGGCTGTAAGCTGTGTTATCTTGATCCACCACTACCACGTTAGCGTCGTTAATTTGGCTGCTTGGGAGCAACAGTGAATACCCCAGTACGGCAATCAACGGGAAGATGATAGCTATGATCGGATACTTGGAGTGAACCAGATACGACCATTCATCACGAAGAGATTTCATTTGTATTCACCTCAACTGTCATGCCTGGTAGCAAAGCTGCTTCTCTTGTTACATATACACGTACCTGGAATGTAGCGGTATCTGCTTCTCCTTTTTCACGGGACATCTTCACATTAGCGAATTGTGGTGCGGCAGTTACATAGCGTACCGTACCTTTCAGGTCCTTATTGAGACCAGAGATATGAGTTTTAATTTCTTGATTGGCCTTGAATTTCCCCGCTTGTTCTTCATTCACATAGAGATCGTAATATAAATCATTGGTTTCCAGGGTAATCACAGGAGCCCCTTGCGCCACATTTTCGCCGACTTTGGTACTAATCGAAGTAACCTTGCCATCCTGTGGTGCTTTTAACACCAGGCGTTCTTTTTTGAGCAGCAACGTTTTAAGCTGAACTTCCTGTGTGTCTTTTTGTTGCTTTAAGAGGTCAATAGCCAGCTTCTGATCTGCCAACTGTTGACGACTCTGCTGAATGGTTTCCAGTTGGGTCTTGGAACGATCGACGGACAATTGGGCACCGCGAATTTCTTCCTCGGCTTGTTTTACCGAAACGGCTGCTTGTGTCGTCTGTTCACTGGCCTGCATACGTTCTTCAGAAGTGGCACCATGAAGTAGCTTTTGAAGAGACTCTTTTTGCTGGCTCAACTGATTTGTCGCTAAAGTCAAAGAGGATTCGGCATCATCCAACGCTGCTTTGGATGCACTTCCTGCATCATAGAGTGCTTTATTACGCTTATAGTTGGTTTGCGCTGTCTGAACGTTTTTGGTGGCTGAGGCTACGGCAATTCGTTGCTGCTGAACATCTTCATCCCGAGCCCCGTTATTGACCTGTTGTTCCGCAGCAGTGGCTTGACGCTCAGCCGCTTGTGCCCGCTGCAATGCGGCCTGACTTTTACGCTCAGTCACTTGAGCTTGCGCGATATCTAGCTGTGCCTGTTTTTCCTGAGTTGCTGCTCGTGTATACCCTAAATGGATGGATTGTTGCTGTTGGCTGATCTGCGTATTGAACTGGGCGATTTGTGTCCGCAGCTGCTCAATTTGCAGATCCACATCTTTGGAATCCAAAGTCATAAGGACAGTTCCTTTTTTCACCTTAGTTTCTTCTGTTACCGGGATGTTCAGGATTTTGCCGCCTACTTGTTCAAACGATACATGAATGCTATCCGCATTTAGCGTTGTGCCTTTAACGGATCGAGATGCATTGACTTGATCTTGTCCGTTAGTCTGAAGCAGGAACCCCCCGCCGATAAGGCAGGCAATAGAAATGACAGGGATGATGAGGCTGGCGACTTGTGTGCGATTCATGAGTAATACGCTCCTTACATTCATAAAATGAGTTAAACATAGACTCGAATAAATATCCTGGTATGTACATTTTATTTATTCTTTTATTTAATAATTTAAAAGTTAGTCGGCTAACTAAAACGCAAAATTAAAACTTATTCTGGTTTTGCTGCTTTATATATCTCTTTTGCTTGAGGGATGCCGCTTTCTATTTTTTGGAGTAATGTCAGGAGCAGCTCTTTTTCATCGGTGGATAGGTGGCTCATCAGTGTGGAAGTGCTTGTGAAATGTGTAGGCAGCAGTCTTTCCATCATTTCTGTTCCTTGTTCGGTCAGTTTAACAATGCTCATACGGCGGTCGGAAGGGTGTACGGATCTCATAGTAAGCCCATCCCGTTCCAGGCGGTCAAGCAGACCGGTAACGGTAGGCTTGCTAACTCCTACTTTCTCCGCAAGCTCTGTAGCCAGCAATCCTGTTTGGATGTTGCGGTACAGGAGAATTAATATTGAAAATTTTCCATGAGATATACCGAACTTCTCAAAGCCCTCAAAACTGACTTTAAAAACACTGGAAGATACTCGCATAAAAAATAGCATAGCTTCTGTCGCTCTTACATCAATCTCGGGGATACGCTTAGAAAATTCTTGCAGCGCCTCACGAGTGGGCAAGTCCCGTAAATCAAAATCCATAGGGTTCTCCTTTCTTCTTACAGTATGTTCCAATCAACAAATTAGTTAGCCGACTAATCTTAATCTATTCAAAAATGAATTTCAAGCTAAAATTTGTTAATCGTCATGTATATTTTTCACTATATGGAGGTTGTTGTAAAAAGAAAATAAAGTATTAGACTGAAAAATAAAGTGTTAGACTGACGATGCTTCATTAAGCTAACTGGCAGATTAGTTACATAGACGTCAGAATTTTGCTTAGGAGTGTAGTCCACCATCCCATACTAATTGTATGGAAAAGAGTCTAGATAAACAGTATACTAGCTATAATTGTTTTTTGTTGAGGTGCATATCAAATGGATGAAATCGATGAATCAAAACAAATTGTATTACAAATCGGCGGTGTCTTGAAAAAGTACAGAAAAGAAAAAAACATGAGCTTAGACGACTTAGCGGAATTAACGGGTGTAAGCAAACTTACTCTGGGGAATATTGAACGTGGCGATACAAATCCAACTTTGGCGATTATATGGAAAATTTCAAAAGGCATATCTTTACCGCTATTAGCTTTGTTGAAATCAGAAGACCCTGTTAGTTTGTATCGAGCAGGCGAAGGACTGCGGTTTTCTAATGATCAAAAAAATTGGATCATTGAACCGGTCTTTAAAAACGCAAGCAACGATATTGAAATGTGTCGGGCTTACTTACAGCCGAATAGCTCGTATCACCCTGAAGGTCATCATGTGAATACAACTGAAATTGCGACAGTAATGACTGGTTCCATTGAAATTCAAGTCAATGGAGAGATTTACACATTGAATCAATATGATACGATCAGTTTTCGTGCAGATTGTCCTCACTCTTATACCAATCATACGAATAGCGAAACAGTGCTCCATATATCCTTAAAGTATGGTTTCTAAAAGTCGAAAATTCCACTTATTAAATACAACTCCGAATTCCATGACGGGAATTCAGAGTTGTATTTTTGTTTTTAGATGAGTTAATGTGTGTTATAAAATAATTATTGTTAAAAATAATATATTATAAAATAATTATTGTTAAAAATAATATATTATAATATACTTTTATTGTTCGCGCGGATGTTATTTCATAGTTTTTCAATCAGCAGGAAACAAATTTTACGTATGAATTTAGTAAGGAGAAATGAAGAATGTCGAACAAACAAAATATAAAAGCCGTACCATCCTCTATAGGACTGATAATTCTCGGCATTATTATTATTGCAGCTAATTTACGTGCTCCCTTAACCTCAGTCGGTCCTTTAGTGAGTCTCATAAGGGATGACGTTCGTATTTCAAATACAGTAGCAGGCCTGATAACAACGCTACCTTTGCTTGCCTTTGCTTTATTATCACCTCTAGTACCCAAATTTGGACGAAGGTATGGGATTGAACGTATCATTTTGATTGCCCTAATCTTTCTGACTGTTGGCATTGTAATACGTTCTTTATCTGGCGCAGCTAATCTATATATTGGGACAGCAATTCTTGGATTCGCAATTGCCGTATGTAATGTATTATTGCCAAGTTTAATCAAAAGGGATATCCCAAATAAAATTGGCTCCATGACAGGTGTTTACTCAATTTCAATGAGTTTATTTGGAGCAATCGCATCGGGAATCAGTGTACCGCTAGCCGTGAACGCAGGTCTAAAATGGCAGGGAGCATTGGGAATATGGGGGATTCTAAGCTTTGTATCGATTCTCTGTTGGTTACCTCAATTAAGAAATCAAACGAAGCAAACAACCACGACGAGTCAACAGATGGCCAGCAACGATGTGAATGTTTGGCGATCCCCTCTTGCCTGGCAAGTAACCTTGTTTATGGGTATACAGTCCATGGTTTTCTATGTGTTGATCGCATGGTTGCCTGAAATTTTAAAGCAGCAAGGAATTGGCTCAAACCAATCAGGATGGTACCTCTCGATAATGCAGTTAGCTCTGCTTCCATTTACCTTTATTGTCCCCGTTATTGCTGGGCGCATGTCTAGCCAACGTTTGTTAGTGGTCATCACAATCATTTTGCTTTTAACGGGAACGCTCGGACTTCTATACGGAAGCTCCAATATCATTCTGTTGTGGATTATAATACTCGGAATTGGTGGAGGCTGCGCCTTTAGTTTGTCCATGATGTTTTTCGGTTTACGTACTGAAAATGCGCATCAAGCAGCGGAACTGTCTGGCATGGCGCAATCGATCGGATATCTTCTTGCCGCAATCGGTCCTGCCCTTATAGGATTTCTGCATGATGCGACAAATAGTTGGAATCTGCCACTTTTCATTCTGCTTGGCGCTTCGGTCTTACTCTTTTTAGTCGGTATAGGAGCAGCAAGAAACCGTTTTGTAGGTAGCCGAAATAGTTACGAGCTGCCACGGAAAGGACGATAAATATGTTTGACAAAATTATTGTGGCAATTGATAAAGCTGAAATAACGAACAAACTCCTCGATGCAACCGTTGAAATAGCTCGAAACAAACAAACTCAAGTTACCTTGGTTAATGTCAGCCAGGAATATGTATCGAATGGCATGACATATTTACCAGGGCATTTCTTGGAAGAAATATTGAACGAAATGGAGAAAGCGAGTTTGGAACAGTTGCAACAAGCCAAATCCAAATTAGAATCTGCGGGGATTAACCCGGAAACACTTCATCTTAAGGGAGATCCTGCACATGAAATATTAAATTATGCAAGAGATTCCAAGCAGCAACTCATTATTATTGGAAGCCGTGGGCTAAGTGGCATAAAAGAAATGATGCTTGGAAGTGTCAGCCACAAGGTTTCACAGCTATCAAGTTGCCCAGTCCTCATTGTGCATTAACTCCTTCGGGAACCGTAAAGATGATGCATTGTTATACTAACGGAGAACTTTAGTTCAATAAAACAGCGACAGTCTAGGACTTTATTTTCTCGTCCACGGCTGCCGCTGTTTTTATAGCTGGGGCCAGTCTAATACTTTTTTTACGAGATCTGACGGTTTTATAATTCGAAATGTCGCGTGGGACCAACATATCCAGTCTAGTACTTTATTTTCTTTCTACAGTTGTTCGTGCCATGGTTCAAGCTTTTCCCTACATTGATATTTACAATGAAGTGCTTGATAATAAGTGGATATCGTACGAGACAAAGAACCCAAAAGTGAGGAATCTGGAATGACGACAAAATTATACTACACTGCTCCATATCTTACGGAGTGGGACACTCATATTACACAGAGCATGGAAAGAGACGGAAAATATTTGGTTATGCTGGAGGAAACGGCCTTTTATCCGCATGGCGGAGGCCAGCCTTGTGATACAGGAACAATTCAGGGCGTCCGTGTATTAGATGTTGTTCTCGAAGATGGGGATATTTGGCATCAGGTAGAGCGTTTGCCGGAGGATAGGAAAGTAGCCTGCCAATTGGATTGGGAGCGCAGATTTGACCATATGCAGCAGCATAGCGGACAGCATTTGCTGTCAGCGGTTTGTCTGGAGTTGTTGGGTGCGCGTACTGAAAGCTTTCATCTGGGACAAGAATATGCCACGATTGATGTGAACTGTTCGGATGTAACACCTGCGCAGCTATCGGCAATCGAACAGGAAGTAAATCAGCAAATCTATAGTAATCGCAACATAAAAAGTTTTTTTGTAACCAGTGAGCAATTGAAGGATATTCCGCTGGTGAAAACGCCCAAAGTGACGGAAAATATTCGGATTGTCGAGATCGAGGGCATTGAATATAATGCTTGCGGCGGTACTCATGTAGCTCAGACCGGGAAAATTGGAATGATTAAATGCTTGAAATGGGAAAAGCAAAAAGGGATGGCGAGAATCCATTTCAAATGTGGTGCTCGCGCACTCCAGGACTTTAATGAGAGTGTTCGGATTTTGGACGTGTTATCTACGAAGTTCAATACTGGACGAAAGGATATTTTGACTCGATTCGAAAAGTGGGAGCAGGAGCATAAGCAGCTCAAGGCGCAAGTGGAGTTCTTGCAAGAGGAAAATGCATCGTACCAGGCGAAAGAGTTGCTATCTGCTGTGCAGGGGCATGTTCTTGCTCATGTATTCGAACAAAAATCCATTCAGGAGATGCAGCAATTGGCTGCCAAGCTGACCGCTGAGCATGATCTGCTTGTTTTATTTGCCACAACAGCCGAAAACAAAATCATTCTGGCACATAATGGTACCCATTCCATTAGCTGCGGAGCGTATTTAAAGGAAAATCTGGGCGCGTTTCAGGGCAAAGGGGGCGGTAGCAACCAATCTGCTCAGGCTGCATTCTCGTCTCGCGAAGACCTTTTGAATTTCTTTGAAACGGCCCAGCGGCAGTTCATTCAGGGCTGATGTAATGGAGGATTAGTGGCGTAGGGGAAGCTTCCACTTTTCCTTTTCTGTAAATAAAATAAAAGAAAATATAAGTGCAACAACAGCGCCCCAAACGGCTTTATCCCCAATCGTCAAAGTCAGAAATCCCCCCAGCAAGGCTCCTACCAAGAAGGCAGCCAGGATGACACCATAACGCATCGCTCGAATGGCAGCGTTCGTGTCCTTGGTCGTTACAGCGACATACACAGCCTCGATAGCTGATCGAAGGTTACCGGTGCTGACCGTGGAGGTGTACGGCACATCAATGAGCTTGCGGAAGGAAGTCATTTGCACGGAAGCGACGAATGAGACGATCACCACTACTACCGTATTGGGAACTCCTTGCGGAATCAATCCCACGATGAAAAAAATTGCAATTTCCAGTAAAAGAATAGCGCGGGCCCAGTCTGGAGTTAAACGGTGAGTTGATTTTCTTTTAATCCATTCTGCAACAAAAACGCCCAGTGAAAAGGCGATTAGGGGCGGGATAAAGGCTAACGCCTGAATCCAGTGCCCTTCAATGGCTTTGACAGCCAGCAGCACGATATTACCTGTCTGTGCGTTGGCGAACACACCGCCTCTCCCAACATAGGTATATGTGTCCAAAAAGCCCCCTACTAATGATAGTAAGGCGCCCAGTCGCAACGATTCGGACGTTACCTGATGTAAATGGATTTTGCCTTTCATAAACACGGCATATAAGCCTCCTATACTAAACGTCGATTTTTTAAAGCTAACACGAAAATCCAGGACCATACAATTAAATTAATCACTTAAGCATGAAAATGGCACAAAGAAGCCGCATCGGGTCCCATACAAAAGAAAGGACGCGATGCGGCTTTTTGGAGTGCTGTTTAAAGTGCCCACCTAGAACCTCAAAGATGTGCTTATTGCAGGGCTTTGACAAGTGCTGCGCCGAAGTCCTGTGCACCATCTGGACCGTCGGCTGTAATAATGTCGCTATGCGCAACGACATGCTGTGCCACATATTCGGCTTGATGCGATTGGAGCTGGTCCTTTTGTACATCCACAGGATAACATGTAGCCGTTCTGCCGGAGAGCAGTCCAGTTTGAGCCACGGCTACAGAGCCTGCGCAGATGCCAGCCAATAGTTTCTTTTGCTCATAAGTTTGTTTCAGCAGAGCTTGGAGATCCGCGTTATTCCAAAGATAGTCATTCGTTCCTGATCCGCCGATCACAGATACCACATCATAATCAGCCAGCACAGCGTCAGTAAAAACAAGATCAGCTGTCGCTTTACCGTTGTAGTCACCCGTGATTTCGCCGGTTTTTGTACTAGCTAGCGTAACAGTAACACCTGCTTGCTCCAGTGCTTCCTTTGGTTTAAACAATTCATCCTCATTAAAGCGCTCTGGGGGTATAATAAAA
>NZ_WUDQ01000147.1:0-7964 GCF_009827695.1 Paenibacillus sp. OT2-17
CGGCCAGCACGGCCACCAGCAAGTTCACCGAACGCTCGGCGAGAATGCCGACGATCGTCTCCCGGCCGATGCCGCTTGCGCGCAGCGTGGCCGCCAAGCGGTTCGCCCGCTCGTTCAGCTCCGCATAGGTCAGCCGGTCATTCTCGTACACGACGGCCGCCTCTTCCGGCGTGCACTCCGCCTGTTCCTCAAACAGCCGGTGGAACGCGGC
This sequence comes from Paenibacillus sp. OT2-17, assembly GCF_009827695.1. Taxonomy (NCBI): domain Bacteria; kingdom Bacillati; phylum Bacillota; class Bacilli; order Caryophanales; family Paenibacillaceae; genus Paenibacillus; species Paenibacillus sp. OT2-17. The sequence goes on from NZ_WUDQ01000147.1 coordinate 212, forward strand.
CGCAGGAGCCGCCTCCGGCTGCGCCGGGTTAAACGCGCCGAGAATTTGCTCTTTTTCCGCCGATGTCAAAATGCCCAGCTCGGCAATAGTCGCCGACGGGTTGCAGAGAATGGATTCAAGCAGCTGCAAGTAGTGAGCGGCCAATTTCTCCACCGTTTCGGTTTTATAAAGAGCAGTGGCGTATTCAAACAGATATTCCAAGCCTTCCTCGATCTCCGTGACGTCCAAGCTGAGATCGAATTTAGAAACAATTTCTTCGCTGGCATACGTCGACAAATGGAGTCCGGGAAGCTGGATTTCCAAATTCTCTGTATTCTGCAAAGCAAACATCGTATCGAACAGCGGATTGCGGCGTAAATCACGAGCCACGTTCACCTTATCCACCAGTTCCTCAAACGGATAATTCTGATGTTCAAAAGCGCCCAGCGTCGTCTCCTTGATTTCCTTCAAGTAGTCAAGGAACGTCTTACCGGCAGCCGGATAACTGCGGATGGCCAGGGTATTGACGAACATCCCGATCAGCGGCTGAACGTCGCTATGATTTCTTCCCGCAATCGGCGTACCGACCACCACGTCTTCTTGCCCTGTATATTTATGCAATAATATTGTATAACCAGCAAGCAGAACCATGTAAAGCGTTGCGCCGTTCTCGGCTGCAAGCCGTTTCAGACCCTCGCTTTTCTCGCTATCCATAAACAATTGCAGCGTGCGGCCCTCGTAGCTCTGCATAGCCGGGCGCGGATAGTCCGTCGACAATTCCAAAACCGGCAGCTCTCCGCGGAACATGTCGAGCCAGTAGGCTTCCTGCTTGGCAAGCTGAGCTTTCTGCACGTCCGATTGCTGCCATACCGCATAATCTTTGTACTGAATGCGGAGCGGCTCCAACTGCTCCCCGCTGTACAAGCGGACGAACTCTTCGATCAGTACGTCAATCGAAACGCCGTCAGATACGATATGATGCGTATCGAACATTAGAATGTGCCGGTCCGGCGCCAGTTCGGCAAGGCCTACCCGCAGAAGTGGCGGCTTCGCTAGATCAAACGGACGAACGAATTGGCGCACCGTTTCTTCCGCCTGTTCCCCGCTGATCTGCACATATTCCACCTGGAAGGCGGCTTCTTCGTAAATCCGCTGAACCGCTTCGCCTTTTACCATCTCAAAGCCGGTACGCAGCGTTTCATGACGAGCTACGAGTCCGCGGAACGCTTCTTCAAACCGCTGCCGGTCGAGCTCCCCTTCGAGCAGCATAGCTCCCGGTATGTTGTAGCTCAGCTCGGCTCCTTCCAGCTGGTTCAAGATATAGAGACGTTTCTGAGCGGAAGAGAGCGGATAATACTCGCTAGGTTCCGCAGCCGGAATAGCCGTGAACGAGCCGATCTCCAGCCGCTCCATAGCCGCGGCCATTTCCTCAACCGTCGAGTAGCGGAATACGTCGCGAAGCGGGAATTCAACGCCTAGCTCCTTATGCATTTTGCTAACAAGCGTCGTCGCCCGCAGGGAGTGTCCGCCGAGGTCGAAGAAGTTGTCCGTTACGCCTACCGCCTTCTCCCGAACAAGCACATCGTGCCAAATGGCGGCCAGCTTCGCCTCCAGTTCGGTGCGCGGCGCCACGTATTCGCGGCCTCCGCCTGCTCCCCCTTCCGGTGCCGGCAGCGCCTTCCGGTCGATCTTTCCGTTCGGCGTCAGAGGCAGGCGCTCCAGCTCCACGAAGTACGACGGGATCATGTACCCCGGCAGCTCGCTGGCAATCGCCCGCTTCAGGTCCGCCGCCGTCAAGCCTTCTTCCGCTGTATAATAAGCGCACAAAGCTTTCTGACCTTCTTGATCTTCCCTGACGACGACGACCGCTTCCTTCACGCCACCTACACTCAGCAGCTTCGCTTCGACTTCGCCCGTCTCAATCCGGTACCCCCGGATTTTCGCCTGGTTGTCGATCCGGCCGATGAAGTCCACGTTCCCGTCTTCCATCCACCGCGCCAAGTCTCCCGTGCGGTACAGCCGCTCGCCCTCGGCGAACGGGCTGTCTACGAACTTCTCTTCTGTCAGCTCCGGACGGTTCAAGTACCCGCGCGCTACCCCGACTCCACCGATGACCAGCTCGCCCAGCACCCCGACCGGCACCGGATTCAGATGCGCATCCACGATGTAGAATTTCGCATTCAGCCACGCTTTGCCGATCGGCACATGGCCTGTCTGCGGCAGCTTCGCCAGCTCCTCGTCGTAGAAGCTGGAGTCGATCGCCGCTTCCGTCACGCCGTATGCGTTGATGATCCGGAACAACGAGCCGAAGCGTTCCTGCAAGGTCCGGTAATCCGCCACGCTGCAGCTGTCCGAGCTCGTGATCAACAGCTCCAACCGGCTCATATCCAGTTGCTGCTCGTGCACGTACTCCAGGAACGGCACGATCAGCGCCGGCGTCGATTCGAAGATGGTGACCCGCTCCCGCTCCATCCAGTAGTGCAGACGAGACGGATCGATCCGGTCGTCCTTCGGCACAATCACCATCGTGCCTCCGTTGTACAGCGTCCGCGCGATATCTCCCACGAACACGTCGAACGAGAAGCTTGCGAGCTGCAGCAGCCGCACCGGGAACTGATCCAACCGGTATTCCCGCCGGTAGCCCGCCGCCGTGTTCACCAGGCTGCGGTGCTCGATCATCACGCCCTTCGGCTTGCCTGTCGTTCCCGACGTATAGATCACGTACGCCAGGTCCTCTGGACGGGCTTCATGGAAGCTGTCGGCATTCGTCCCCTCCTCGCTGTACGAGGTTTCGTCGTCGAGGTACAGCACCGCCGCCAGCGCCAGCTCCTCTTCGCCGAGCCAGGCTTCGGCGCGCTCTCGCAGCGGCGTTTGCGTCAGCAGCACCTTCGCTCCGCTGTCTTCAAGCATGAACCGCACGCGGTCTGCCGGATAATCCGGGTCGAGCGGCACATACGCCCCGCCCGATTTCCAGACGGCCAGCACGGCCACCAGCAAGTTCACCGAACGCTCGGCGAGAATGCCGACGATCGTCTCCCGGCCGATGCCGCTTGCGCGCAGCGTGGCCGCCAAGCGGTTCGCCCGCTCGTTCAGCTCCGCATACGTCAGCCGCTCGTTCTCGTACACGACGGCCGCCTCTTCCGGCGTGCGCTCCGCCTGTTCCTCGAACAGCCGGTGGAACGCTGCCACAGGAGCCGCTTCCGGCTGCGCCGGGTTAAACGCACCGAGAATTTGCTCTTTTTCCTCTGCCGTCAAAAGCTCCAACTGATTCACGCGCAAGTTCGGGTTAGCTGCAACCTGCTCCAGTGCCCAGGTAAAATGACTGTAGAGCTGCCTGATGTCATCCTCTCTGAACGTCAGCGCATTGTACGTAAACCGCAGCAAAATATGCTCTTCCGGAATGACAGTAATGTCCAAGTTGTAGTTCGTTTGCTCCGGCGACTGGATATTAGCGATTTTCAGCGCTTCTTTGTCTCCTCCGACGACCTGCTCAATTTGTTCTTTCATCGGATAATTTTCAAACACCATGATGTGGTTGATCAAGTCACGCTTTTGCTCACTCAGCGACTGAATTTCGAACAGCGGGAACGTTTCGTAAGCTCTCGATGCCAGCGCTTGATCCTGGGTTTTTCTCAAGATAGCGGCTACCGTCTCCTCGGCTTTGCCTTGAATACGGACCGGGATCGTATTAATAAACAGGCCGATCATGCTTTCGATACCCGGAATCTCCGCTGGACGCCCGGATACGACGGAGCCAAATACGACATCTTCGCTGTTGTTGTATACCTGCAGAACCAGTCCCCATACGGTCTGCATGAATGTATTAAGCGTCACCTGATGCTGGCGCGCCACCCGCTCGATTTGCCCGGTCAGTTCCTTGCTGAGTTCCACATCGATCTCAGCTACTTCAAAAGCGCCCTGCTTCAGCCCTGTTTTCTCCCGAGGCAGCTTGGTCTGCTGATCGTAACCCGCCAAATACTCGGACCAGTAACGCGAAGCTTTCGCGGCATCTTGAGCTTCCAGCCATTCGATATACCGGGAGTACGAGGTAACCGGAGGAAGCTCCAGCGTCCGCTTCTCCTGGAACGCGAAGTAGGTGTCGAACACTTCCTTGATCATGAAGGACATGCACCAGCCGTCCATCAAAATGTGATGGTGACTCCAGATCACATGGTAGGACTCGTCGCCCGTGCGCAAAACGGTCACGCGCATAAGAGAGCCTCGGGCCAAATCGAACTTGTTCGCTTTATCCGCGCTGACGAAATCGGCTATCGTCTTCTCCGGGTCTTCATCGCTTACCGAGCGAATATCTTCGAAGTACACTTCACACTTCCGCTCGCGGAATACCACTTGAATCGGCTCGTCTCTCCAGCCGGTAATAAAGTTAGTCCGCAGCGCCTCATTCCGCTGCACCAGCGTATCCAATCCTTGGGTGAAGGCTTCGACATTCAGGCTTCCGTACAGATCGAAGGTCACCTGTTCGAAGTAAGCTTCCGAATCGGCATCCAGCAGGCTGTGGAACAACATCCCTTTTTGCAGCGGAGTCAGGGAGTATACATTCTCCAGTTCGCCGAGCGCCGCCGTATGTTCGGCCAGCCGCTCCAGTTCCTCCAACGTCACATCTTGAAGCAGTACGTCGCTAGGCGTAAGCTCCGGCCGCTCTTTCGATACGCAATGGCTGATGACTTCACGCAAGCTCGAATGAAGCAGGGTGCCCAGGCGCTCTACCGTTTCCCGTTTATACTGGGTTACCCCATAACGGATCGTGAGTTCCTGCACTCCTTCCGACACCATACCGTTGATATCGAGGACATAATCCATCACTGCATTCGGGCTTGAATCGGAGCCCGGGCTGAACGGAGACGGCCTCGAGCCGCTGCTTTCGTAATCCTGGTCGAACTGACCCAAATAGTTAAAGCTGATCTCCGGCTCCAAAGCGAAGCGCTCGCCGTCACGCGGCGCCGACAAATAACGCAGGATGCCGTAGCCGATTCCTTTGTTCGGAATGCGGCGCAAGCTTTCTTTAACCTGTTTCACCTGATGACCGAGCGTCTGGGCGTGACCCGGCTCCAGAACGACAGGGAATTGGCTTGTAAACCAGCCTACCGTGCGCGTAATGTCCACATCCGGCAAAAGTTCTTCCCGGCCGTGGCCTTCGAGATTCACCAGCACGCGTTCCCGGCCGCTCCAAGCTTGTACCGCGAGGCCAAGCGCGGCAAGCAGCAAATCGTTCATTTCCGTATGGTAAGCACGGTGTGCCTGCTTCAGCAGCTGTTCGGTTTCCTCCGCCGTCCAGCGGACGGTCACGAGCCCGCTGTCCTTCAGCTTAGATCTGCCTTGTTCAAAATCTTTCGGAAGCGGCTCATAGGTCAATTGCTCGATATGCTGCCAATACTCTCTCTCGCTTTCCATCGCCGGACCGTTCGCATAATCAGCGAGCTGTTTCGCCCACGTTTGGAATGAATCCGTTTTGTGCGGCAGACGGATCGGCTGCCCTTGCAGCGCCTGCTCATAGCCGGCAGCAAAATCCTCAAGCAGAATCCGCCAGGATACGCCGTCTACGACCAAGTGATGGATCGCGATGAGCAGGTGGTCGCCGTCGTCGCAGCGGAACAAGCCGAGCTTCACCAGCGGACCGTTTTCCAGATCGATGCTCGCTTGAATGTCATTCGCCTTAGCCTCTACCGCTTCTTTCACGTCGCCGACTCCCTTGAAATCGACAACTTCCAGATCGAACAGCGCTTCGTTCTCCCCGGCGCCGCGGTTCCAGGCGGTATAGCCGTTCTCGGTTTGGCGGTAAACCGTACGGAGAGCATCGTGATGCACGACAAGCTGACGCACCGCTTGGCGTAAAGCTTCTTCGTCAAAGCCTTGCTTGGAGAACTGCATGAACGCCTGGTTGCTGTGATGCACGTCGGCCGGATTTTGTTCAAAGAACCAGCGCTGAATCGGGGTCAAGATGACCTCTCCCGTCACTTCGGCCTGGCTTGCCGTTCTCTCCGCCGTTTGCAGCTGCAAACTAAGGGCGGAAATCGTCGGGTAATGGAACAAATCTTTCATGACCAGCTTGTACCCCGTTTGCAAAAGACGGGACGATACCTGCAAGGCCTTGATAGAATCGCCGCCGAGCGCAAAGAAATTGTCCATCGTGCCGACCTGATCCACGCCCAGCACCGACTGCCAGACCGATGCAAGTGCTTGCTCGGCAGGAGTACGAGGCGCCGTGTATGCAGCCTCGGCACGAATGCTTCCTTCCGGCACAGGCAGCGCTTTACGGTCGATCTTCCCGTTCGGCGTAAGCGGCATTTGATCCAGGCGCATGATGCGCGAAGGCACCATATGGGAAGGCAGCGCGGCGTCCAGATGGGCCACAAGCCCTTCCAGATCGAAGCTGGAATCCGCTACGACATACCCACACAAATATTTCTGCCCCCGCTCGTCCGTCCGGTCGATGACAAGCGCTTGACGCACGCCAGCAACATTTTTCATGGCCGCTTCAATTTCACCAAGCTCGATCCGATAGCCGCGAATTTTCACCTGGTTGTCGATCCGGCCGATGAAGTCCACGTTGCCGTCCGGCATCCAGCGCGCCAGGTCGCCCGTCCGGTACAGACGCTCCCCAGCGGCGAACGGGCTGTCTACGAATTTCTCCGCCGTCAAATCCGGGCGGTTCAAGTAACCGCGGGCCACACCCGCTCCGCCGATAACCAGCTCGCCCAACACCCCGATCGGCACCGGCTTCAGATTCGCATCCACGATGTAGAACTTGGCGTTCAGCCACGCTTTCCCGATCGGCACGCTGCCCGTCTTCGGCAGCTTCTCCAGCGGCTCGTCATAGAAGCTGGAGTCAATCGCCGCTTCCGTTACGCCGTAGCTGTTAATAATACGGAACTGCGAGCCGAAGCGCTCCTGCAAGGTGCGGTAATCCGCTACGCTGCACGCATCCGAGCTTGTGATCAGCAGCTGCATCGAGCTGAGGTCCAGACCCTCGGCATGCACATGCTCCATGAACGGCACGATCAGCGCCGGAGTCGATTCGAACACCGTCACGGCGTAGTCGCGAATCCAGCCGTAGAGGCGGGTTGGATCAATCCGGTCGTCCTTCGGCACGATGACCATGGTGCCGCCGTTGTACAGCGTCCGCGCAATGTCGCCGACGAACACGTCGAACGAGAAGCTGGCGAGCTGCAGCAGCCGGATCGGGAACTGATCCAGGCGGTAGTCCCGCCGGTAGCCCGCCGCCGTGTTCACCAGGCTGCGGTTTTCCACCGCCACGCCCTTCGGACGGCCCGTCGTACCGGAGGTGTAGATGACATAAGCCAAATCGCGCGGCTTGTTCACATTCGCCGGATTCGATGCGAGATCCGCCGCTAGTACGTTCTTCTCGGCTTCTGCCGTGGCGGACGTTTCGGCAGCAGCCGCTTCCGCCGCTCCGAGGCTGTACGTCGCGGCGTCGTCAAGCGCAAGCACCGTTTGCAGCACTAGAGCTCCGTCGCTGCGCCAAGCTTCCGCCTGCTCCAGCAGGCGGGTCTGCGTGAGCAGCACCGACGCCCCGCTGTCCGCGAGCATACACTCGCACCGCTCCGCCGGATAGTCCGGGTCGAGCGGCACATAAGCGCCGCCCGCTTTCCATACGGCGAGCACCCCGATCAACAGCTCCGCCGAACGGTCGGCCAGAATGCCGACCACCTGTTCCGGCTTCACCCCGCGCGCCCGCAGTGCATACGCCAGACGATTCGCTTTGGCGTTCAGCTCCGCATACGTCAGCTTACTG
>NZ_WUDQ01000148.1:0-7950 GCF_009827695.1 Paenibacillus sp. OT2-17
GCTCTATATCCTCAATTCCTCGCCCTGCGTCCTCAACAACCAACGTGATCACGTCCGCTTCAATCCCAACTTTGATCGTTACGACACCTGACGGATCGCTGTCATAACCGTGAATAATACTGTTTGTCACCGCTTCAGACACCACGGTTTTCAAATCGCTCAGCTCATCCATTGTGGGATCAAGCCTGGAAATAAAGGCCGCGACAGCCACACGAGCAAATGCTTCATTCTCCGATTTGGCAGCAAACTGCAAGCTCATGAAATTGTTTCCCGTGCCTTCTCTCATGACACAACCTCCAGTTCCGTGAGCGCATTTCCCTCATTGTCATATATGGGCATGATTTTGAACAGCCCTGACATATCCAGCAGTCGGTGTACTGGCGGATTGACATCACAGACTGCCATTTTTCCGCCCTTTTGCTTGATCAGTTTGTACCGTCCCAAGATAACGCCAAGGCCAGAGCTATCCATAAACTGAAGATTCTTCAGGCTGAGCACAATATGCTCGCATTGCCGGCGCTGAATCGCCTCGTCCATTTGCATACGGACCATGTCCGACGTATGGTGATCAAGCTCCCCAGACAGCCTTACAATCAGTACCCCCCGGTGATGCTCCATTTCAATTTGCAGGTTCATGCTTACTCACTCTCCTCCCGGTCTTGGACAAGGATTTCTACGTAGCCGCAGACGATTCCTGCCCTCCGACAAAACTAGAAGAAAACCCCGTAAAATCTACAAAGAAAATAGGTTCGACATGGTACGTTTAAACAATTTCCACCATCCGGCCTTTTCGATAGCCACAGGCGAAGTGATATTAAACTCCTTAAGCCGTTGTCCATCCTGATAGACGACCAGCTTACCGATTGGGTCACCAGCCCGGACAGGAGCTTTGAGGCTTGGGGCCAGTTGCAATTCATGACGCAACGTTTGTTTGTTGCCACCTTTTTTCACCAGTACACTGTAAGAACGGTCAGCCTGAATTTTCAGCTCTGGCAATACGCCTTTTTCAACTTTTACGCTGCCCAGCAATTCACCCGGCTTGTATATGGATTTCATTGTATATTGAGAAAATGCATAGTCGAACATGGAAGATACTTCATTGTTGCGTATCTTCGTATTTGGCTCCCCGAGCACCACAGCTACGACACGCAAGCCATCACGCTTCGCAGTAGCGGAAAGACAGAACTTTGCTTCTGCCGTATAGCCTGTTTTCAGCCCGTCTGCTCCAGTATAGAAACGGACAAGCTTATTCGTATTCACCAGCCAAAAGGGTTTGACTGAGGATTTGCGCAAATAGTCCTGATAGGCTCCCGTATATTTCGTAATTTGCGGGTATTTCAACAACTCTCGGCTCATAACCGCAATATCATGCGCAGAAGAATAGTGATTCTCTACGGGTAAACCGTTGCAATTGGCAAAATGCGTATCCTTGAGCCCGAGCTGCTGCACCTTCGCATTCATCATCTCGACAAAAGCCTGTTCAGATCCTGCAATTTTCTCAGCCATCGCCACAGAGGCGTCGTTGCCGGAAGCCATTGCAATTCCCTTCAGCATCTCATCGACCGTCATTTCTTCACCGGGCTCCAAGAAAATTTGCGAGCCTCCCATTGAAGACGCATATTCGCTGGCCCGAACTTTATCGGTCAGCTTGAGCTTGCCATCTTGAATGGCCTCCATTGTCAGCAACATCGTCATAATTTTGGTAATGCTCGCTGGAGGAAGCTTTTCACGACTGTTTTTTTCATAGATGACTGTGCCCGTATCTGCGTCCATCAGGATCGCCGAGAGAGCCTCGGGAGCCAGCTCAGCCGCTGATCCCTCTTTGGTTTTGCTTTCAGATCTGCTTTCTTCGGCCCAACCGCCGACAGGGACGACAGTCAAGGCTACCAGGCAAGCCAGGATGAACGCCACCACTTTTTTCTTCACAATCGGTTACCTCCTCAACATATTGGCGTAAAGCACCGGAGCCCATTTACTTACCCCTCCGGCCTATTCGCGTGCTGCTAACCATTGTCGTCAGAATGAAAGAAAAATATTCCATATGAATAAAAACATCAAATAGCACCAAGCTGAGTCAGCATGGTGCGCATTTTCCAATATATAAATGACAGAACATCTATCGTCTGTGAAATAATTGTTTAAATTCGGCTTATAGTGAGATATGTGATTCCTCCACCGGGTAGAATATCCATTGTATTTTGACTGAACACCCGTATATCAATAAAAGAATTCGCTTCCAATCTAAGTTCCATAGCTCCACTCAATGCACTATAGTTCAGTCCGCCAATTACCCTATCATCGAGATACGCATAGGCGGAACTTCCGGTAAGCTGCTCATCATTCAGGTGAAGTGCCAGCCGTGTGCGATTGCCATCCACTTGGGGATCGGTCGAAATGTAGACTTGTATTCTGTATTTCCCAGCTCGCTTGGCTCGCCATCGGCTATTCACCGCATCGAATTCGATCAGCTCATCATGGTTGATTTGATTAAACTTCACCTTCTGCCAGCTACCTGCGGGAAGATTTTGCCTTGCTCCCAGGTAGGCTTTAACAAAGGTTTCGTCCAAATGCTCAATCCCGTTGTTTGAGTATTTCTCGACAAGCAGCAAAGCCTGCCCTGTCCCATTATTCTCGCCATAACGATTATTGCTATAGCTAAAATCCAAATGTGAGCGAAGTGTCACCTGCTGTGTGGAAGAGCTACCAGAGAAAGAAATAAGCTGCTTTAGATTACGGGGATACCCTCCCACCTCGTCCACCAAAACTTTTTTGCCAATGACCACATCCACAAAATAGTTACATACGGATTGGGTGTCATCGAATTTGTCCGCTATCGCTAAAATGGAGTCACGCAAGGCCACATTTTTTGTTTCTTTGGTAGCACCAATTTGAATAAAAGAAGGCACTGTCATCTTATGCTCTCTGCTTAGTCCCTCAAACCAGCAACCTATAAATTCAGCGTTCATAAAATCATTAATTAGAATGGGAATATCATTGGAGCTTCCATCCTTAATGTGCTGGCTAGCCAAAAATCTGGCCCCATTGGAGCTATTCAGATCCAATGCCGTATCGTTCCCCAATGTAAAAAGCGCTATGCTAGTAAACTGTGAACTTCTGTTCTGCAAGTGAATCCCTGTTTTATTGTAATTAATCTCCGTGCATTTAAATAAATTCACATCACTTTCATAGCCCCAAAAAGCCGTTTCAAAATGCTCAATTAGGACGTTATCCAGGACAACTCCGCCACCCTTCCAATCCTGAATACCCAAAGTACCTTTGCCATAATATCCACGCTTCACTGACTGCGAAAACGGATTATTTAATGTGCCTATGTCAGCCCCCTCGTACCGGATCGATAAGTCATGAAACTGCACATTTTGATATCCGCTAAACGATGGTAGACTTTCATCTCCAATTTGAAAACAAGGACCCGTACCATAATATTCAATCGACGTAACACCTTTGCCTTGTCGGTATCTGCCCTTATGAATGCCAAAAATGCGCACACCCTGCTTGCGAATCTGTAAGGTAGAGGTTATTTTGTATCGTCCACTGGGGATGTGAAGAATGGAATAATCGGGGGTCTTATTAATCAATTCCTGTAAAGCTGCCGTGTCATCCTGAATACCATTACCAGCAGCTCCAAACCAGCTTACGTTTACACTTCGTTCAATGAATTCTTTTTCAATGGTTTTAAAATTTTCATTTAATTGCTGCGGCGTTAACTCTTTGCCCGTACCACTCAAATTCAACTTCAAACGGTCTGTAAAATGATCCGCCACCCGAACACCCCCATGTTTAAAAACGTAAAAAGTTCCTTTTTTGACCAAGCCGAAGAATTCTTCATTTTCTTAGCATGGACTGAGTATATGCACAAGAGGGCTTGCTCTAGGCTTGAGAAAAATGAAAATAAATATTTTATTATTATTGTACAAGAAGATACGTTTTGTATATTATAGATACATAATGTATCCAGGTGGTGAAATCGTGAAACATGTACTTACAGTAGCTGGTTTACTGGCTTTTTCGATTCCTTATGCTTGTCAGGGTTTGCCCCCCAGAGTTATCACGATTTCCGTGCTTATCCTGTTGTTCAGCTATACCATGCTACTACCTTCACTCAAGTCATTGATCGCAACCTTAGCCGACAATCCGTTACTGACTCTACTCACGCTGTACATCGCTGCCTCCTGCTTATGGGCTGAACAAGAACAGACCTCTTCCTTGCTGATGGTTCTCAAATTCCTTGCCTTCTCTACCTTTGGGCTCTATTTGGTCACCCATTATACAACTCAGGGCTGCATTCGCCTCTTAGTCGTTACGTTAAGTATTTTGAGCATACTCAATCTACTCGCCGTTTTGCTCGTTCCCTCCTTTGCCATTCATGGTGGAGTAGAACATACTGGGCTATGGAAGGGCATCTCTGGTCATAAAAATACACTTGGAACTCTCTCTCTGTTAAGTTTTGTTTCACATGTCATTTATTTTTTCAGGGGTAAACGTAAAGTTTTGCATATTGGCTTTATCTTACTCAATGCCCTATTGCTCATCGAGTGCCAATCTACCACCTCTTTGGTACTGACATCTTCGCTCTTCGTATTTATATTGTTTATACTGCTATTCAAGAGAATCCGAAGCATTGCGTTGCGCGGTTTCTTCATTAGCTGTTCCTGCTTGCTCGTTCTTTTGGGTTTGGTACTCACCTTTACTTATGGAGATGCGATTGCGTCGGAATTCGGAAAAACAACGACCTTAACTGGAAGAACGGAAATCTGGCAGGGGATTGGTGGTGCTATTCAGAGCCATTACTGGTTCGGACATGGTTACGGCTCCTACTGGGCAGCCCGACCCAGTATCTATGCGAACGGCATCCGATTTGATCTGACAAGCAGCCATAGCGGTTTCCGTGATCTGTGGATCGATGTGGGCCTTACAGGACTACTGGCAACAATTACACTCGCCATAACAACTTTATTTAAATTCAGAATTGGCAAAGCAGATATGTATACATGGCTGACGGCAGTGGTTTTTTTCCTATTTATCGTATTGAACAATATAACGGACAGCCGTTTCCTGAACTCGCTAGCCATTTACTGGATCATTTTTATGGTTATTGTGATCAAGGTGCAAGAACGACATAAACTGGCTGTAGCAGAAAAAGCGAATTCAACTGCATTGAGCACACCACCTCTTCATTAGGAGATCATACTCAGCTCAACCGTTGATGTAAAAAAGAACCCCATATCCACGCCATCAAAAGGCGATCGGATATGGGGTTCTTGGGATATATGTCCACCGCTTCGGTTGAACATGATCCCCAATCTACATTTGTGGAATAATCGCTAGCACAAGTTTTAAAAATTGCTCACGTACTTTCTCTGCTGTCTCCATCACTTCACCATGGGACAAAGGCTGATCCAGAATGCCTGCGGCCATATTCGTGATACAGGAGAAGCCCAGTACCTCAATACCTGCATGACGGGCTACAATAACCTCAGATACGGTCGACATACCCACCGCATCTGCACCCAGTGTACGCAGCATAACGATTTCAGCAGGCGTTTCATAGTTAGGCCCCAGCAATCCAGCATATACACCTTCTTGCAGACTGAAGCCCTGTTGGTTAGCCGTTTGCTTGGCAATTTCACGCAAGCGGCGGCTGTACGCCTCCGACATGTCTGGAAAACGAACGCCCAGACCAGCATCGTTCGGTCCGATCAATGGATTTTGTCCGGTCAGATTAAGATGATCCGAGATGACCATCAGATCGCCTGCTTCGTAGGAAGTGTTTACACCACCTGCTGCATTCGTCACCAGCAGACTTTGAATCCCCAATTGCTTCATCACCCGAACTGGGAAAGCCGTCAGCTGCGGGCCATATCCCTCATACATATGAAAGCGCCCTTTCATCATGACGACAGCGCGACCTTCAATCGTGCCTAACAGTAATTCTCCCTCGTGACCTTCTACCGTCGATACAGGAAAATGGGGAATATCCTGATAAGGAATACTAATTCCATCCTGAATTAAATCGGCCAGAATACCGAGACCTGATCCCAGAATAAGACCAATCTCTGGACGTATTCCGCTCTTGGCACGGATATAATCTGCTGCTTCCTGAATTGTAGCTTGGTTGGCTGTTGACATTAATATCTCTCCTGACTTGTACAATCGTAAAGTTATAGTCATTATCACATTTTCTATGAAAGCAAAGTATCGTTACGTTCGATCTTTGCTTTCATGAGAAGTGCGGTTGCCGCCGTGCGGGTGATGCTTTTCATATACTTCCTTCATATTCCGTCTGGCCGTCTGCGCATATACCTGCGTCGTTGACAGATCAGCATGACCCAGCATTTCCTGTACAGAGCGTAAGTCCGCTCCGCCCTCCAGCATATGTACCGCAAAGGAATGCCGCAACGTGTGGGGCGTGATATCCTCGCTTATGCCTGCTTCCTGGCCGTACTTCTTAATCATTTTCCAGAAGCCCTGTCTACTGAGACGCTGACCAGATACGTTCAGGAACATGGCTTCCTGCTCTACCTGAGCTTCTTCACCCTGCCCGGATCTCAGCAATAGTAGACGCTGCTCGTCCATGTAGACTTGTGCCCACTGTGATGCCTCACGGCTGATCGGTACAACACGCTCCTTGCCTGCCTCGCCGCCACAGTGCACAAAGCGCAGATCGGTGCGGACATCACCCACGTTTAGGGCAATCAGCTCCGATACACGAATGCCAGTCGCATACAGCAACTCCAGCATCGCCTTGTCTCGCACCCCTTGCGGGGCAGTCACATCCGGCGCGTCCAGCAAACGCTCTATCTCATCTTGCGTTAGCACCGAGGGCTTCTTTTTAGTCGCTTTGGGCAGCTCCAGCAGAACGGACGGATCGTGGATCGTAATTCCCTCCCGAATAAGAAAATGAAAAAAGGAGCGAATGGAGGCGACGCTACGTGATATCGTCGCCGCAGCTTTTCCCTGTTCCTTCAAACGGCCCAAATACAGTACCAGATGTGACCGTTGGACGTTATCCGGCTGCTCAATACCACAGCTTTCTGCGAACTCGGTAAACTGCTGTACGTCCCGTTGATACGCTTCCAATGTGCTGCGCGACAAGCCCTTTTCCTCTTCCATATATTGAACGAAAGGTTGAATGTACATTTTCATGAGTTCCAAAAGTCTCCTTGTTCTGCATACAACGGTTCAGTCTCAGCCTCTGCTTCTTCGTGTGCTGCGTTCATATCATAAGCTCATCAAGACCGATTACTTAGACTATTCACCATACCAGTAAAAGAAACGTAAACGTTCCAACACTGCTATTCGATGCTCGGACCCTTCATTTACTTTTTGCCCGCCAAATACCTTAACTGCATGTCCTTCCGGTATTCGGTAATGATCTACAGGTGTTATCCAATCTGTAAACAGCCTGAGGCTATAAAAGAACATACATGCCAGCACCCCGAACAATATTACCAAACGCAGCCATTTTAGTCCTCTCCGCAACGATAGTACCATGTGAATCAGCCGCCTTTTCCCCAGAATATAGTCCCTAATAGGACTCTCTATGGAAGGGTATGACAAGCTATTCCTTTTTATTCTGCTTAATCCCGAACAACAGATTCCGAACCAAAAAAGCTCTCCCGAACGCATCTTCGTCGGTGAGAGCTTGGGTAGTCAGCTTTTAGTCCTGAGATTTGTGTTTTCTGGATTTGCCCAAAGATTTCTGAGCCGTCGTATCGTTCTTCGCCTTACAACGATAACAAATACCGTGGAAGTCCAAACGATGATCCACTACGGTAAAATTATATTCCCGTTCCAGACGCTCCTCCAATGGTCCAAGCCAATCTTCCAGTATTTCATCTACACTGCCACACTGCACACATATCAAATGGTGATGGTGATGTTTGGTTGTATCGCCGCGCAAATCATAACGCGCAACGCCATCACCAAAAT
>NZ_WUDQ01000149.1:0-7873 GCF_009827695.1 Paenibacillus sp. OT2-17
TTTAATCAAATGTCGCAAGTAAGCACGTGAATAATTGCGACAAGTATAACAATCACAAGCGGGATCAAGCGGGCCAAAATCACTTGCATATTGGGCATTGCGAACGACAAGACGACCTTGGCTGGTCATCGTTGTCCCGTTGCGAGCAATTCGGGTTGGAAGTACACAATCGAACATATCCACACCACGGATAGAGCCTTCAATCAAAGCATCAGGCGAACCCACGCCCATCAAATAACGTGGCTTGTTGGTAGGAAGCAGAGGAACCGTATAATCGAGCACTTCATACATCAAATGCTTCGGTTCACCTACGCTCAGTCCACCAATAGCATACCCCGGGAAATCCATGGAAGTCAAATCCGCAGCGCTTTGCTTACGCAGATCTTCATGCATGCCTCCTTGTACAATGGCAAACAGCCCTTGATCATGAGGACGCGCGTGTGCCTCTAGACAACGCTCAGCCCAACGGCTGGTGCGTTCCAGTGACTTTTTCACATACTCATATTCAGCCGGAAACGGCGGGCATTCATCGAAGGCCATCATAATATCTGAGCCAAGCGAGTTTTGAATTTCCATCGCCACTTCTGGTGAAAGAAACTTCTTATCTCCATTTAAATGAGAGCGAAAATGAACACCCTCCTCTGAAATTTTACGCATTTCACTTAAGGAAAACACCTGGAATCCACCGCTGTCCGTTAAAATAGGGCGATCCCAATTCATAAACTTGTGCAATCCACCCGCTTCACGAATAATATCGTGGCCGGGACGAAGAAACAAATGGTACGTGTTACTCAAAATAATTTGAGCATCCATCGCTTTCAGTTCCTCAGGACTCATCGTTTTAACAGTCGCTTGAGTTCCCACCGGCATAAAGGTTGGTGTCTCAATAACTCCGTGAGGTGTGTGTACACGCCCGAGACGAGCTCCCGATTGCTTGCAGGTTTTAATATGTTCGTATCTTATTGCTGGTGCCATATTTTCTCTACCATCCTTAATTAATAAATGAACATTGCGTCCCCGAAGCTGAAGAACCGATATTGTCGGTCAATCGCCTCCTGGTAAGCATGCATAATATTCTCCCTGCCCGCCAGTGCGCTGACCAGCATAACCAAGGTGGATTTAGGCAAATGGAAATTCGTAATCATCGCATCCACCACACGGAATTCGTAGCCTGGATAAATAAAAATCTGTGTCCAGCCACTGCTGGCCTGCAGCACTCCATCTGCGAATGTATTGCCCACCGTCTCCAGCGTTCGACAACTGGTTGTTCCCACTGCCACGATTCTCCCACCGCGCGCCTTGGTTGCATTAAGTACATCTGCCGTTTCCTGTGATAATGAATAATACTCTTCGTGCATGACATGCTCTTCAATCGTATCCACAGACATCGGTCTGAACGTCCCTAAGCCAACATGAAGTGTGATAAAGGCAACGGTAACGCCCTTCTTTTTAATCTGGTCCAGCAATTCTTCTGTAAAGTGCAGCCCTGCCGTTGGAGCCGCAGCAGAACCTTCATGCCGAGCATAAACGGTCTGATAACGCTCGCGGTCATCCAGTTGTTCCTTGATATAGGGCGGAAGCGGCATCTGCCCCAGACGGTCCAAGATCTCCTGAAAAATACCGTCATATGAAAATGAAAGTACCCTTCCACCCATATCTCCTTCTTCCTCAATTACTGCTTTCAGTTCATCACCGAAAACAATAACAGCACCCTTTTTCAGCTTTTTACCGGGTTTCACCAATGCTTCCCATCGGTCCCCTTGCATTTGCTTAAGCAGCAAAACCTCAGCCTTAGCTCCCGTGTCTTCCTTGATGCCAAACAAGCGTGCTGGAATCACTCTCGTATCGTTTAACACCAGCGTATCCCCTGGTTGGAGATACTGCACAATATCCGAAAACGTATGATGACCCACTTCACCATTATTTTTGTTTAACGTCAGTAATCTAGAAGCGCTCCGATCAAGCAAAGGTGTCTGTGCAATTAATGTTTCAGGCAGTTCAAAATCGTAGTCGTTTACATTCATATATTGGTCAGTCCTTAACTATATCCACATTTTTGTAATAGTGTTGCAAAATTTTCTTGTAATCATACCCCTGCTCGGCCAAACCGTTGGCACCCCATTGGGATAAGCCCAAACCATGACCATTTCCTTTACCTGTAAAAATAAAGCTTTGTGTTTTGTCAATGACCCGTGCATGACGATCTTCATTCATGACGATCACCCCGTTACCACTTGAAGTACTACTGCCAGATGCGGACAGGATTTGAGTGCCTTGTGTACCACTTACATGAGAAGTAGCCCCATCAGCGCCTAATACAGTATAACTTCCGGTACTCGCAATATCAAACAGTGTGCTCGGGAGTCCGCCCATCGCTGAGCGAAACATATCTGGATATTTCACTTTCAAAGGGGATCCGTCCGCTTCAACCTCCAACACTCGCCCTGATGGACCACGTTTGGTGACATCGAGGTGATTAATAGAGGAAGGCACTGTGCCCGTGACTTTCCCTTGCAGGGATTTAGCAAGCTGAGCTGACGTAAAGGGCCCCCGCACCCATGCATAGTCTCCGGACTGAGGCACCTTTTCTAATACAATTATCTCTTCGCCCGGCTGCGCCTTGGCTATTGGTGTAACTGTCGATTGGATTTGGGGAATAGGACGCACATTTGTATTTTCCGCAGTGACGGTGATTTTGTCTAACCCCGCTTCTGTGACACCCTCCAGTTCCTTAGCATTATCCTCACGAATATAACCTGTCTTGCCACTGGAGAGAAGTACATGATACCATTCCTGTGCTCCTTTTTGTGCCGAAGTATCCCCCGAGCTGTCTACGCTGGCAAAGGCTTCGCCACCACTGTTCCACACCTCGGAAGCATCTGCTGTCACACCGCCCGCATTAGATGAAAATACAGCTTCGACCACTTTGCCGCCGCTTTTAATGACTTCACCAGCTGTTGCATCTACAGCCTCATTGACATTGGCATGTTCCGAGCTCTTACCGTTGTAAGCCTGGCTTAACGTGCCATCTACTACATTGCCGATCTGAAACCGATTGCCTTGAGCAAGCGCGTAGCTACGAGCCGCTACCGCTTGAGCCTTGAGCGCTTCATCTGGCCATGAGGAATAGACCTCTGCTCCTACCACGGAATACAAATACTGCTCCAAAGGAACTTCGTTCACAAGCGCCAGCTGGCCTGACGTCATGCCAATCTCCATCTCGCCACGATATGTACGCTGTGATCTTTCGACCACTTGTATTCCATTATTACCCCCGTTGACAATTACCTTGCTATTATCAGAACCACTTAGCATGTAATGAGACATCACCTGCGAGCCAGTCGTGACTCCTGCTTCCTGTCTTATAATGAGGCCAGTTTGAGTAGCATTAACTTTAGACAGCGTGAGTCTCGGCTGCTTGCTCTCCAGCTCTGTTTTCAAAGCCGACAGCTTGCTGTCATTACTTTCTTCTCCAACCCATACAGCATACTGGCCTCTTGATTGAATCACAGTAAAAGCATCAAAGCCCGCCGCAGCAATTGTCGTTCGAACGAGATTAGCTTCCTGCTCGCTTCCGTAGCTTCCTGTGGACCAATGCTTGTTTCCCTTAACCTCGGGCTGCGCTCCGGTTGCGGAGGAAATCCGCTGTACAGCAGCCTGCGCAGACTGTTCACTAGCATATATTCCCGCGTACACTTGATACACAGAGCTACCATTTTTTGAACCGATAAAAACCGTAGGTTTATCATTAGTCTTTTGCAGGGCTTGGGCCGCTTTTATCGCCGCTGCTTCATTTCCTTCAAGTACCTTCACCCGATAGCTGTCTACACTAAAACGAGCCGTACTGTCTGGAAGTCCCATCCAAGTTTGAAAACTGCCTCCACTGTTCTGTCCAACGCTCAGACCTCCTGATGATTTCAAGGTTACAGCGGGGACTGTCGCTTTATATTTGCTACCTAGATCCGCAAAAATCACTACACGAATATCCTCTTGGGCGGCAGCAGCGTGAACGCCCGAAGACCAAGGTATGCACACTGTAGCTAATACCATAATCGCTGCTGCTCGTTTGGCCCGGCCCATCCATGCACCGAAAATACTTTTTCGGTTAAATGCTTCTCCACTCATTTCTGGCTCCCCCAATCTAGCTGTCTAGCACTTATATTGCGTAATTATCGGGATCTCGACCCTTGTCTATCCCTTTAAATACATCGGCGGAATAAACCAAAATATGAACCCGCTCGAATCTTACTTACACTCTCACTTCCCTCAATCATCCGTCAGCCGATATCGTATTCACCATACTTGCGTGTAACCATGCAATGATTTTTTTAAAAGTGCATCATGTTTCCTAATCACCGTGGATCCGTTGGCATTGGGATTCCAAGGTGGGCATATGCCGCCGGAGTCACTGTTCGTCCCCGAGGTGTTCTTTGTAAAAGGCCAATTTGTAACAAATAGGGTTCATACACATCCTCAATTGTCTGACTCTCTTCACCAATAGTTGCAGCAATGGTGTCCAATCCTACAGGTCCGCCTCGGAATGAATGAATCATGGCCTTAAGCATTTTATGATCAATTTCATCAAGCCCGAGTGGATCTATTTGAAGCCTCTTTAGCGCCTCTGCAGCTAACTCAGAATGAATAATACCATCTCCGGCAACCTGTGCAAAATCACGCACCCTTTTTAACAGTCGGTTGGCAATACGCGGTGTCCCCCGTGAACGCAATGCGATTTCCTCTGCCGCATCCCCGACAATTTCAATCTCCATAATATCCGCGTTCCTGGACACGATGTAAGCCAGCTCGTCTGTCGTATAAAACTCTAATCGACTAATAACACCAAACCGATCACGCAATGGCGCAGAGAGCAGCCCAGCGCGCGTAGTGGCCCCTATAAGGGTAAAGGGTGGCAAATCCAGACGGACCGAGCGTGCACTCGGGCCTTTACCAATCATAATGTCCAGCGCAAAATCCTCCATTGCAGGATACATGACTTCTTCCACCGTACGATGAAGGCGATGAATCTCATCAATGAACAAAACATCACCCTCTTGAAGATTGGTCAGCAATGCTGCCAAATCTCCCGGTCTTTCAATTGCAGGACCTGAAGTCGTACGCAGATTAACCCCCAACTCATTGGCGATAATGTTAGCAAGAGTTGTTTTACCCAACCCCGGCGGTCCGTACAACAGTACATGGTCCAACGCTTCTTTACGCAGTTTGGCCGCTTCAATATATACTTTCAGAGTTTCCTTAACCTGATCTTGCCCGATATATTCATTTAGATAACGGGGGCGAAGGCTTAGCTCCGCCGTCTGGTCTTCCATCATCAAATTGGCGGAAATAATCCGGTCATCCATATTCCATCGCTCCTCTTTTCACCAGACATTTGTTAACGGACATCAGCGTCCTATCCGGCAAACAACAGTTGCAAAGCCCGCTTCATCAAAATATCAGCAGATTCATCAGGTTTCGCATCTTTCTTCATTCTGCTCCATACCTTATCCAACTCAGCATCAGTGTAACCCAGCGCCTTGAGCGCCTCACGGGCCTCGCCCCAATATGAACCTTCGCCTTCTTCTACGACAGGCTCAGCAAACAATCCGGTTGCCATCCCCAACGAGCCAATACCGTCGAGCTTATCTTTCAAATCCAGAATCATACGTTGTGCCGTCTTTTTACCGATCCCCGGTAACTTGGTGAGAAATGTGATATTCTCCTGATAAATCGCCGTTACCACATGAGCAGGCGTACCGCCTCCTAAAATACCAAGAGCAACACGCGGTCCAATACCAGATACATCAATCAGTTTACGGAACAGCTGCTGCTCATCACGGGTCGCAAAACCGAACAGTAAAATAGCATCTTCCCTTACATGATGGTGAATGTAAATAACCACTGGACCTTCTGTTTTGGCGAACGCGTAAGGATTCGGACAAAATACCCGGTACCCTACACCCTGTACATCTAAAACGACATATTCATTCTCCAAATGGGCTACAGAACCACGCAAGAAATCTATCATTTTCGCAATACCTCATTTAATTTTGAATTTAGTCCATAAGAATGCGCATGACAAATAGCCACCGCCAAAGCATCCGCTACATCGTCCGGTTTAGGCACAACTTGAAGCTTTAGAAACATTCTAACCATTTCTTGTACCTGTTTTTTCTCAGCCTTACCATACCCTACAATAGCCTGCTTTACCTGCATCGGCGTGTATTCACCTATAGGCAAATTACGTTGTTTTGCAGCTAGTACCAGCACCCCACGCGCCTGACTTACAGACATAGCGGTTGTAACGTTGCGATTAAAAAAGAGCTTTTCCAGTGCTACTGCATCAGGTTTATATTTATCTATTAATTGCAACATGCCTTCATACACATGAAGCAGCCTTTCTTCTTCCGGTGTATGGGCCTCCGTCTGGATGCAGCCATACTGTACAGGAACCACCTTGCTGCCAATCTTGTCTACAAATCCGAAGCCCACAATGGCAATGCCCGGATCAATTCCTAAAAAACGCAAAAAAATCTCTCCCCTATCGCTCAAACATGGCGTAACTAAACAATAGCCAGACGTTATCCTTAATATAATCATGGCCAAATACTATATAAAGCGAACATATGTGTCGTTCTTTTCATTATAACAAAACTTTGTATCTAATAGAGGAAAAAATTTAAACGTGAGTAAAAACATAAAAAGAGACGCTTCAAGCCTCACCTCATGGGCAATGCCTAACGTCTCCGTAGTTGTAATTAATAGTGCTGCTTTAATACCTTTTGTGTTCGCTCCACGGCAAAGTCACTAAAAGTGGAGATTACACTGTTATACTCATTTATATCCTGTACACGGATCCCCTGCTGAAGTTGTTTATACACCCCTTCTGGCAAGGCCGTCTCCATGGAACCCACATCCAATTGAAAAAAAGTGCGGATAACTTTTTCTCTTTTAGGTAGCCCTTCATACAATGTAAGCTGGCCGTCAGTGCTCAAACCCATGTATCCACGCTCTTTGCATGACTCTGACAAGTCTTCCACCCTGCGCTCCAGCCACACCTCTCCTTTGGTATTAAGTCGCCCCTTCCAATCGGGATGTTGCTTCAGTAAGGTCTCTAGCTGCTGTGAACTTAGTGTTCCCAAGGAAAGTGTTTCCGTACCACACACGTAGGTGGTTAATAGACGGGTCTTCCTGCTTATACCGGAAGCACGAATACTTTGCAGTAGTTGCATCTGTGAGGAGTGATCTTCAGTTGGGCTCAGATGTGAAGCCTCCTCCATGCTCTCCTCAGCCATGACGGTAGTAGCGAGTGGCTGTGACAACATAGCCTGCAAATAATTCGAAAACAGAATACCCAACCCTGCCAGCAAACAAGCCGCACCAAAAATGCTAAAAGCCCACACTGTTCTTCTCCACTGTTTCCAGCGCCGTTTCATCTGTTTTTTCCAACTTAATCGCTTCACAGTAATCCCTTCCGTCCCACTTTTTGTGTTAGTGTGACCTGACGATTACTGATTTATACAAAAAGATATGAATATAACAAAAAAGCCGCTGCTTCCAGCGACTTTCCTTTTGAATCGGGATGACACGATTTGAACATGCGACCCCCTGGTCCCAAACCAGGTGCTCTACCAAGCTGAGCTACATCCCGAAATAGATGCCGGTGAGAGGACTCGAACCTCCACGGTTTCCCTCACGATTTTGAGTCGCGCGCGTCTGCCAATTCCGCCACACCGGCTTATGAAGTTAATGGCGCGCCCTGAGAGATTCGAACTCCCGGCCTTTTGATTCGTAGTCAAACGCTCTATCCAGCTGAGCTAAGGGCGCAAATATGGAGCGGACGACGGGAATCGAACCCGCGACCCTCGCCTTGGCA
>NZ_WUDQ01000014.1:0-43585 GCF_009827695.1 Paenibacillus sp. OT2-17
GGCAAACGCCCGCGTGTCCGTCCCGTAATACACCCTGCTTGGATCGGTTCCGGGTTCGTATATAACGGCCATTGCTATGGCGGATACGGCGGCGCAACCCAGAATGTATAACATCAGTCTGCCTCGTCGCGGTGCAAGGCACAGACCGATCAGTAGAACAAGCGGCCAGATTACGTAAAACTGTTCCTCAATGGAAAGCGACCAGAGGTGCCCGATTGGAGAAGGCGGGCCAAAGCTCTCAAAATAGGAAACATGATGAAAAATGAGATACCAGTTGTTTACGTAAAAAAGCGAGGATACAAAATTCCCTCTTAATTCCTGCAGTCTGGAGAAATCGGTAATTAAAAACCACAATGCCACTGCAGTCATCATAAAGATCATTGCTGGCAGTAGTCTGCGCATTCGTCTTATCCAGAATTGCACAATAGAAAAACCGCTGCGCGTCCTCCATTCAAAAAGGATCTGATCCGTAATTAGATATCCTGACAGGACGAAGAAAATCTCCACTCCCAGCAGCCCACCCTCTGCCCATCTGAAATGAAGATGATAAGCAATAACAGCAAGCACGGAGATGGCCCTTAGCCCATCCAGACCGGTCATATAACGTTTTATGGGTTGATTCAGGTGCAAATTCCGGTTTCCATTCACTATGGTCCATTCCTTGTCCTTATAGGCTAATGATCTTGCTTCATTTACTATAGAAAAAAGATGTCGCTAAAGTTTGATCAACATGTAAACAAATTGTCACAACGGTTGCAAAAAGAAAAACCTTATTCCGGCTGAACAACCGAAATAAGGTTTTTGACATATACAAATATGGCGATCCTAATCACTATTTCAATTCAATGATCAATGACTCCTTGCTAGGAGAATCTGTTGGCGCAGTCTGCGAGGAATCCAATTGCTTTTGTCCTTGAAGCAGTACACTTTTATTGTTCGGATTCCAGTACATATGCGTCGGCAAAATTCCGCGATACACCGGTTCGTTGTACATTATATTTCTTCCTTGCACCTTGCCTACGTAAGTGACATTTTGATCATACACGGTGTATGCGATATTTTTCCTGTCAGGCGAGAATTCAAAATCAAGCACTTTTTCCAGAATGACGGAGAGCTCTCCGTTTCGCTGATCATATTCGTACAATGAACTATCCGTTCCGAGAAACACAAACTGGTCGTTATTCATCCAGGCTACTGAATCTCCACCAAACTGACGCTCGTATTGAAACTCAATATTCTTCCCGGAAACCTTCCCCATGGTTAACACCTTTTTCTGACCTTGTTTTGCACGAAATAACTGCAGCAGTACGCTGCGACCATCATTTGCAAGGTTAACACTCAAAAGCGTGTCTCCCTTTAGGATACCTTTTAACTGATATTTGCTGGAAGTTTGAGCCCCCATATCGTAGATGTACAGGCTATCAGCTCCATTATCAACCGGGTTTTCTACCAGGTAGCCGATATACGAACTGTTGGCAGACCAGGAAACATATTGTACATAAGAATCGTTTCTGGTACTGATCCTGTCTATTTCCTTTTCTTTGCCATCCTGCAAGGAAATAAGCTTTAAGGTTGTCTCCGAGGAAGAACGAGAAAATTCGCAAATATATTTACCATCGGGAGAAAGTATAGTATTGGAAGTTACATTGCCGATTCCGGGTATGGCCTTGCTCTGCTCATACGGATAAGTTAAACGTTCCAGCGTGCCTCGCTTCAGTATGGTCATGGCTCCGAACGAAGCGATGACAGCATCTGCAGACGACCAGCCCAGCAGCTGACCCGTATTCACAAAACGATCCGGAAGCCGATATATTCTTTGGACCTGAAACGGCCGAGAGCTTTGATCGGCACTGGAAACTTCATTGCTGTCGGCGATGACGACGGTCTCTGTTTTTGGTTCTGAACCGCATCCTGACAACAGTAATACCACAAGAGATACGACCAGCAGCATTACAAAATATTTATATTTATTGCCCATTATTCATTCTCCGTTCCCCGCGGTTTCCAGAGCTTTAAATTCCACCGTTACGATTGTTTCATTATGCTCGTTTGTAATCATGATGGAACCTGCCAATTCTTCAACGATGGATTTCACAATACTGAGCCCCAAGCCTACACTGCCTTCTTCCGCACTGTCGGAATAAGCCGGATAAAATGGTTGTAACAAGCGTGACAGATGTTCTGCCTCAATCGGATCGCTTGGATTGCTGAAGATCAAGCGGATCTTTTCTTCTGACCGCACCGCTTTTACCGATACTGCCGAAAACGGCAAACTGTATTTTATCGCATTATCTATCAAATTGATGAACAGCTGTCTGATTCTGTCCCCATCGGCCAACATGATCAATTCCTCACTAATCTCATATTCAATGGTCTTTTTATAGCGCTGTGCCCGGATCGTCATTGATTCACACACATCCCGCAGGATCAGCCCGATATCCACCCGCTCAAGCTCATTGATCATGATATTTTTGCGTGAAACTTCCAGCAGTTTTAGCACCATCGCATGCAGGCGCCTGCTCTCCTCGATAATATGATTCATTCCTTTATCAAAAAAAGCACGATCTTTCTCACCATTCAGCCTGATCAGCTCTGCATATCCCAGAATGGAGGTTAACGGCGTTTTCAGTTCATGAGTGATATTGTCAAAAAAGCGCTTTTCCTGCTGGTGAAGTTGCTTCAAATGGTCCCGGTCCTTCTCAATAATATGAATCTGTCTACTAATTTGATCAATCATATCGTTAAAATTTTCAGCCAGTCGGCCAATTTCATCTCTGCGTTTAAAATGAAGGCGGATATCCAGATTCCCGTTTTTCACCTCGGTGGATGCTTGCGTCAGTCTGGTCAGCGGGATGGTAATATGCCTGGAAAGAATATAGGAAAACAGAAAGGCTGCCGCAAAAATCGCCAAGGCAATATAGAGAGTAATCTGCCGAATCTGTCCGGTTTGTTCGTAGAGTGAGCTGAAATCTTTGTAAAAACGCAGTATGCCCACCTTTGAACCGTCTATAACAACCGGATAGGAGAAAAGGACAGTCGTCTTATTACGATCATAAGTAATGCTGTACGCTGTATTGCCATCAATCGCCTGCTGTAGATCGCTTTGCATTTGCTGCTGAAATAAGGAGCTGTCCGGGGCATAAAGCAATTTGCCTTTCACCGTATATACGCCAACACTGCTGTCCGTGGTATGGTTCAGATCAGTTGCTATCTCCCTGGCAATCTCTCCAAAATACAGCTCATTGCTGCTGAAATGGTTAATCAGGAAAGCCTGGCGCACATACACATTGCTATTGTTTTTCAGTCCGACCAGTTCGGAGGTAACCAAATTCTGATTGCTTGTCCGGATAAATTCCTTGACTGTCTGATTAAGCACGACAAAAGAAAACGAAAAAATCAGAAAAAAACCGATCAGAAATTTGATGCTGATTTTACGTATCATGCTTATCCACCCATTTTTTTAAATTTGTACCCGATTCCGAAGACGGTAGTAATGTATCCAGTGGCATCCAGCTTTTTGCGGAGTCTTTGGATATGCGTATCAACCGTACGGGTATCTCCGGCAAAATGATAACCCCATACCAGATCAAGCAGTTCGGAACGTGTAAAGTTTCTGCCCGGATGTTTAACCAGCATCATAAGCAGGTCAAATTCCTTGGGGGTCAATTCAACGGGACGGCCCTCTTTTTGGACAAGCCGTTCTTCTTCGATCACTTCAATATTTTCAAACCTAATGACGGCTTTCGCAGCTTCTTCCCTGTCCGGGCTGCTCGCCTGCTCCACTCTGCGCAAAATGGTTCGAATGCGTGCAACAACTTCGCGCAGATCAAAAGGCTTGGTAATATAATCATCGGCACCGAATTCAAGGCCGAGAATCTTATCGGTAATATCCGATTTGGCCGTAATCATGCAAATCGGTATGTTATAGTCCATAGTCACCTTTTTGCAAATATCTAGACCGCTCTGGTCAGGCAGCATCCAATCCAGCAGCAGCAAATCGGGCTGAAACGACTGCAACTCATGCATTCCCGCTGCTCCGCTGGCCGCTGTGCGTGTCTGGAACCCCTCCATAGAAAGCCCGTACGAAAGCAAGTCGGCAATCGGGGCATCATCTTCAATAATAAGAATCTTTGCTTTATTCATAGCAATCCTCATCTCTATTTTTAATACGGCAGGTTTATGACATTGTCCATTATATTAATCATTCAGGGGAAAACAATCAAATGTATATTGTAAATGTTTTTACGTAAAAAACCACGCGCAAATGACTGCGCATGGTTTTGATTACAGCATAGAGAGCTATGAAATATTCGGAAACAAAAGGAGGCTGCTTTAGCGATCCAATAAATTCAAGGAAAATATCATCACATGTTTCCAACAAGTATGACATCTTACAAACTAGTAATTATTAAACAAACTATTTCTCCCGTTTAGACTCGGTGCATACTACAATTAATCTTAATTATAATTGCAGATAATTTTTATTCAGTAATTCCTCTTCTAATAGTTACTCACACTGTGTGGCGTCAGAATTAGTGAGAAAACAACAGCAGAATACATGCATTATTTGAGGATCATTTTCATAATTAATGAGAACTCATTGACTCGAAGTTGTTAGATCTGCCCTAATTTTCATATTTCATGAGAATATCCACAACTCTAAAAATGAGTATTTATACAATCAATAATTTGTATAACTTCTTCTTTGTCAATTATGATGATTTTTCTCGTTTAATCTGAAAATTTTTTCATTAAATATGACACCTCTCTTCAGACAATAAAGTTGTGTACTAGCGAGTCAACTAAAATTTGTGCGATAAACAATAAAATTGAGTACCAAAATCCAATATCTTTGATAAGGAATTCTCTATCTTTTTTATATATTTTTATTAATTGGTTCAGAACAAAGGACCTTTGGACCATATTTTCACAAAAAAAACCAAGCTGACGATTATAAGATGGACTTTTTCTTGTATAAAAAAAGAGTCTGCCCTTGGGCAGACCCGATACAAATGAACAGTCTCGTGCAAGTTGTGCTCAGATAGATTGAACCTGCTGGATGGAGGCTGTTTCAATTCGGATTAATGAAAGCGCATGCTCTACCGATGCCGCTGCTTCTTCGGGGGTACTCCCCCCTCCCAAAAAATATCCTATATAGTTTTTGTTGCTAGTCGCCGGGACGAGCTCCGAGTGTTCTCCTACATCTAAACTGATTCGATGGATTCCATCCATATGCTCCGCCTCGTTTACTCCATTGACGCTCATAATGACGACCTTTCCTTCCACTTGTGGCAGCAACAATTTTATGCAGCAGAACGGATATTTCACCTTCTCTTTCACATAAGGAATGTCGAGCAAATGACACACGGTAGCACGCTGCATGTTGACGCCTGTGGTTAGCCGAACCATATCCCAAATTTGATTGCCATCGTATCGTGTGTGAGACTCGATAATGTACGGTATGCCTCGCCGTAGCTTGATTTCTGTATGTGAGGGGCCTTCAAGATGTCCAATGGAAGTGAGTAAACTGCATACCGTTTCTTGAATAGCCTCTCGATCTTCCATTTTCAAAGGTGCGGGTAACAGGTGACCAGCCTCTATGAAATAAGGCATTACCACCTCTTTGGTTGTGATTGCAAGCACTTCGTGCCTTCCATTAGTCGTCAGCACCTCAACGCTGTATTCTTCCCCGTCGTCTATATACTCCTCAATCACCAGCGTACCATCCAATATATATTCATCCTGCTGTGTGCTATGACGCAACGCGTCTTCAATCTGTTCGAAAGAGCGGATAATTGAAATCCCCCCCCTACCTTACTGGGCTATTCAAAAAATATCTCTTGATAATCGTATAAGATGGACTTCTTTGTTTTCTTGTTTTCGGCCGATTATTTCGTGATAAAGTCAAAATGATCAGCGTTAAAGTTCAATTCCCTCACCAGCTTCAAGAACTACCCCTACCCCGGTCGGCAGTAACGAAACAAAGAAATGGGGGTCTTGCTTAATGAACGGAAACGTGTTGAAATGGATCGGTACAACCTGTTTGGCCTGAAGCCATTCTGTAGCCACTGCGGCGTCTTCTGGACCCATAGTGTGATTGTCCCCGATGGGGAGAAAAGCCAGGTCAATTGCATTGCGTTCTCCAATCACCTTCATATCGTAAAACAGGCCTGTGTCCCCGGCATGAAACAGCGTTTTGCCTTCGGCGGAAAACAGTATTCCCGTGGGCATCCCCGTATAGATAATTGTTTTTGTTTCTTTGTATACATGACTTGAACTATGAAAAGCTTGTGTCAATTTTACTTTCCCAAAGTCAAATGTATACGCTCCGCCGATGCTCATTGCATGTGTACGTACGCCTTCCCATCCGAGCAGGTCCGCCAGTTCTGCCGAAGCAATAACCAGCGCGTTGTTACGTTTGGCAATCTCTACGGTATCTCCCACATGATCGCCGTGCCCATGGGTTAACAGAATCACATCCGTCTTTACCGTGGATGCATCCAGGTCCGTATTGGCGTTCCCTGTAATAAACGGATCGATCAGAATGATTTTCCCGAGAGTCTCAATTTTTACAACAGAATGTCCATGATAGGTCACCTTCATTATGCTTCCTCCTTGAATTCATTGATTGTTGCCGGGTTTTCTGCGGGTGAAGATCATATAAAACGCAACCATGTTGGATAACACAATAATTAGGCCCATGGGTATGGCCGATTTACCCCCACCGAGGCCGGTCAAAGGTGCCGCTTGTACATAGTTTTGCATCGCAAGGGAGAAACCGGTTGTGGTTACGATACCGACGCTGGAAACGGTGAAAAATAGAGGGGTGCAAACGGCATACAGTCTCCCACCACTGATCAGCACAATGAATAAGATTAAACCACTCACAGTTGCCAGCGTAATTTCGCTTATAAACAGAGTTTGCCCGCTAATGCTCACTGACAGTCGCCCTGTAATCTGATCTGGAATGATTAGTCCCAGTCCGTTCAGGGCAAACAGTATGCTGAATAGCTGCGGAGACGTACCGAACAGATTTTGAATGACAAACGTGAGCCGGAGATGTATGCAAACATGTTTTACGATACATGCTTCATCATTGCTTAGAAGTTTTGCGCTGCTGTACGTGCTTGTCCAATGGCTTCGGCTTTGATCTGAGGCGCACGCTCTCCTGCTGAAGATATACCCTCGATGTATAGATGATCCACGTCAGTAATTCCCACAAAATTCAGTACGGTTTTCAGGTGACGGCTGCCGTTCTCCCGATCAGCGACAGGACCTGCGGAGTACACGCCGCCACTAGCTTGGATGTGGAACGCTTTTTTGTTTTTGAGCAGGCCGACCGGGCCGTTTTCGGTGTATTTGAATGTTTTAGCTCTGACACAGAAGGAATCAATGTATGCTTTCATCACCGGAGGATATGAGAAATTCCACATCGGTGTCACGAACACATATTTGTCTGCGGTCACGAACTCCTCCAGGAGTTCATTTAACTGAGTTACTTTTTGCTGCTGTTCCACTGTCAGTTGATTGAACGTACCGCCCGTTTGCAGCTTGCCCCACGCTTCCAATACGTCAGCATCAATGTACGGAATGTTGCGTCGATACAGATCCACATGAATAACCTCATCCTGTGGGTGGCTTTCGCGATAAGCTTGTACAAATTGTTCGCCGGCAGCAAGGCTGTAGGATGCTTCCGGGTTACCAGGGTGAGCAGTAATATATAATAATGTTGACATGGTTATGACTTCCTTTCTTATATAAACGAAATTTATGATGGATAATGAGTTAGGCGAGGAATGGACCAAGACCATTGCCATACGACCAGTTTTCTTTCGTAACCTCAATAAGATTGATGAATACATCCTCTTTACGAATACCAATCTTCTGATGCAACTGCTCGGCAAGTGCCGCGTAAAAATCTTTTTTCACTTCATCAGAACGACCGATGTTCAAAGTGATTTGAATGATAAGAAATCCATCACTTCTTTCA
This sequence comes from Paenibacillus sp. OT2-17, assembly GCF_009827695.1. Lineage (NCBI taxonomy): Bacteria > Bacillati > Bacillota > Bacilli > Caryophanales > Paenibacillaceae > Paenibacillus > Paenibacillus sp. OT2-17. Next base: position 7,991 of record NZ_WUDQ01000014.1, read on the forward strand.
ATGTCGAGACACGTTGGATCAAAACTCAAATTTTCGCGATCCAGTTCTTCAATAATCAAAAACCGATCGTTTGCAGGTACATGCAGTTTATCCACGACAGTTTGCAAGACAACTTCCCCGATCTGCGTTTTCTCTTTACTCGGACGACCCTTCAGTGTAACAATGCGAGTTAAAGGCATCAGTGTTACCTCCTTGTTTTGTTTATGTTGATATGGATTATTTTATCTGCTACAATCCAGAGCACGAATGTACATAAGTTCGTGTTTGTTCGTGTGTTCAAGTTGCTCAAACTATGAAATTCAGGTGATTGAATGGATGACAGTAAATACGCAAAAGATTGGCCCCATGAATGGATCAAAAAAATTCGTACGAGACCTTCCAGACAAGAGACGTCAAAAAAGATGCGGCAAGTGGATCTGGCGAAGCGGGTTGGTGTTGATCCAAGGACGGTACAGCAATGGGAAAGTGGAGATCGTCTACCCAGCATCGGAAACCTCAAGCAGATTATTCAGGTTTTTTGGGAAGAAGGGTTGTTTCTGAAGGGAGATCCTCGCCAGGAAGCTGAACAGCTTTGGATGGCTGTAAAGCGTTTATCGGAAGCGCGTTCAGCCACGAGACGCGAGTTTGAGGATTTTGATAAGGCCTGGTTTGATACGCTGATGACAACCAAAGCTATACAGCCGGAGACAGGCAAAGAAAAGCGAGGTACCGCGGTCACTGCACCAGCCCGATTACGGAAGATGCCATCCACCTTTGTTGGACGACATCAATCCAGAGATGCCTTGGCGGAGCAGTTAACTCACCACGCGCTAGTTTCCATCATTGGATCTGGTGGAATCGGCAAAACGTCCCTTGCTGTCGAACTGGCTTCGACGCTTACGGAACGTTTTCCGCAAGGTATCTGGATGTTTGAATTTGGTGCAATCAGTGAAGCGCATGACGTGGGTCCGTTTCTTTTATCCACGCTGGGGCTGTCAAACCAAGGGAGCCAGCCCGATGTACAAGTTGTACTGGAAACGGCAATCAACCGTAATATGCTATTTATTTTCGATAATTGTGAGCATCTCATTGATGTCATCGCCACGGTGGCCGAGTCTCTTCTGGCAGAGGCACCAGAGTTATCCATTTTGGCGACCAGTCGAGAGCCACTTAACATTGCAGAAGAGTATGTTTACCGAATCCCTCCGCTTTCTTTTCCCGTGGATGAAGTCACACTGGATGAACTTTCCGAAACGGAATTGATAAACTATGAATCCGTACAACTGTTCCTGGAACGAGCCAGCATTCAGGCTCCCCATTTTGCGGTCTCCCTTCCCCATCTGAAACGGATTGCTTCGATATGCAAGAAAATTGGGGGCATCCCGTTAGCGATTGAGCTTGCTGTGGCACGAATGAATATGCTGACCCTGGAACAGATTGAAGAACGTCTGACGAATCAGCTGACCCTGCTGACCGTAGGCAAACGAACAGCCACGCCCCGGCACCAAACGTTACGTTCAACAATTGACTGGAGCTATAATCTACTTACGGGCAGGGAACGTCTTTTATTAAGACGGCTTAGTGTATTCGAAGGAGGTTTCACACTGGAGGCGGTGGAAGGAATCTGCATCTGTGAACCAGACATACCCGATCGGGAAGACCGCATAACTGTGGTAGACGTGGTTGATCTCTTGTCGAGCCTAGTTAACAAGTCTCTAGTCTCCACACAAATCAGCTCGCACTATGGCTCCATTCGCTATTTTCTGCTGGAGGCCATCAAGGAATATGCGAGTGACAAGTTCCGTGAAGAATCCGATGATCGCAAGCGAGATACTCTCTATGAGCGTCATGTGAGGTATTACATGAAGTACCTTCTACAGGCTGAATCCCAATTTCGGAGCATTGAACGTGAGTCCTGCATCGAGGCGGTAAGACGGGAATATGCCAATCTGCGTTCTGCACTTCAATGGTCTTATTCAAGTGTTCAGGTCCGTCCTAGTGGTCTTCATATGGCGGCGCATCTGTATTGGTTCTGGCTTCACGAAGGCAGGTTGAAAGATGGGTTGTTTTGGTTGGAGAGATTTCTGTACACGGAAGAAGAAAACCATGCCTTTCGTACGGATTCAGCCAAAGCGTGGCATGGATTGAGTATTATTCAATTTATACAGGGCCATACAAAAACAGCTATGGAAGCAGCGACACGAAGTGTGGAAATTGCCCGTGAACAACAAGAGATTTCCCTGTTAGCCTCATCCCTGCGTTTGCTCGCTTTTCTCCACATTAAGCAGAATTGTATCGAGGAAGCGGAAACGGTTGTACAGCAGAGTGCAGACTTGGCGAGAAGCGCTCATGACTCATGGAATCTTGCCTCTTCTCTGCATGCATACGGCAAAATACGGCTGGAACAGCACCGATACAATGATGCTTCCGTATTGCTGAGAGAAAGTGTACATCTCTTTGAAACGGTACAGGATCAGTGGGAAGTGTCCGGTCCCTATGAATGTCTTGGGTATACCGCTTTGAAACTCGGGAAGCTGGATCAATCAATCGAATATTTCAAGAAATGCATTGCCGCAAGCCAAATATATCGAGGGTCCTGGGTTCTCTCCCGAGGAATTGAGGGGTTAGGGATTACCTTATGCGCTCAGGGAGCGCTGACCGATGCAGCGATCCTTCTTGGAGCAGCCGAGAAAGGTCGTCAAGCCTATGATGAGGGTAGCATACCCAATTTTCCTGACGAACATCGTAAGAGTGTAAGCGCCATTCAGCAGGGTTTGCAGGAACAGGAATGGTATAGATGGTGGAACAAAGGGAAAGAGATGACCCAAGCTCAAGCGCTTGCCTACGCTTTGGAGATATAGAGGGTTGCCAATCGAATGAATAGATAAACTAGACGAACCATACGCTGTCCCCCTTGAACTACAAAGTGATGAAATTCATTTGCTTGTGGCCAAAGGGATTTTTTGATAACAACAAAAGTCGCCATAACACAACATTAAGCAAAACGAGCATACCTATGTTGTGTTGAAAAAGATTCTGTTTCCGCAAGTCAGGTAACCAGAACTGATCCAGGTCGGAATCACTGAAGGTGCACCCTAGCTAACAGTTTTTTCAGAAGTACAGACGGGTCATTACCTCGCACTAAAATTGTTAATAATCCTGATTCACTGGAAAATAAAGCATTAAAGATATAAACCTCGAATAATCTTTTTTCTTGAGCCCTCTCATATGATGAAAGTAATTCAATTTGCGCCTTGGAAACCACGTTGAACCAGAATAACGAGTGCACAGCAGAACTATGGTTACGATACCAACAAAAACCGGACTTTTCACTGGTTTACTTTACGGGCTGTGACAGCTTCGCTGGTACTACCCCGACCTACAATATACGCCTCCTCAGCCAGAGAGCAAGAAGCAGCTTGTCGCCAAGCTGGAGGAAGCAAGGCGCCACATGCATGAGATTGGGGCGTCGCTGCAGAACATAGACCCAGAGCGGCTGGACGCTCTCTTACAAACTGCAGTGTTATTTGGCTAACGGGACACGATGTTGAATGTTGACCACAACAGCGGCCAGTCTAGGATTTTATTTTCGCTTCCTTATCTGCCGCTGTTGCATTTGTCGGATCAGTCGAAAAACATATTTCTCAAAAGCTGACGACCTTTGAAATGGACAATCGCGTAAAATCAGCAACTCCAGTCTACAACTTTATTTTCTTCGAACATCAATTATGATAATTTTCTCGTTTAATCTAAAAATTTTCTTATTTAATATGACACCACTTTCTTCGAACAATAAAGTTGTGTACTAGCGAGTCAACTACAATTATTTCCCCCTGTCGGTATACAATAAAGTTGTGTGCTTTAATCCATTATTTATAATATATTTATAAAAAAATAGTACTAATAATATAATTAAACTACTGAATTTAATTCATTTTTTATCAATATGTGTGCCCGTCTTTACCTTTTCTAATATTTCTTTACGGGGTAACGTCAGGAAAATGCGAAATTACAACGTTAAGGAAATCCTCATATTAAAAGCCTGATTTTTCAATAAATGCTGGGAAATAAGACTTTTTTCGTTACTCCATTACAGCGCCCGTTTCAAGAAAAACCGTTTATGGTTTAGCTATAGGTATTAAGATTTCAAAATGAGGGTCGCTTGAGTCTGAATCATTTGCCTATTTTTCATGCTTTAAGCTGCTATTAATGGAGGAGAAAATGTAACTAAGGCCTCCGGTTGCCTTAACAAATAATTTCCTCTCGTGACCAGTCTCTTGTGTGTTTCAATGTAATATCGATAAACTTTGATAGAGCGGGGGAAATCCACTTGTTTTTATGATAAACAACTTGGGCTGAGATCTGTTTAAGATCACCTTTGCAAGGAATAACCTTTAACCTTCCATCCTTGATTTCATTATTTACAGTTATTAATGGTAAACAAGCAATACCCAGCCCACTCATTACGCAACGTTTTATCGCCTCAATACTCCAAAGTTCCATCGTGTTGGAAAGTAAGATTCCTCTTTCTCGAAGATATTCTTCAAACATGGTTCGATAACTGCATTCTTTCTCATTCGTGATCAAACACTCGTTTAACTTTTGGTTTTCATAGCTTTGATCTAAAACATTCAGCGGGTTGTCATGACTTCCAACAAGGACAATAGGCTCGTCCAATAAAGAATGTACGATTAAATCTGAATCCTGAAACGTTGGCATCATAAGAAATGCAATATCTGCACTACCATTAAGTATTGCTCTCTTGTTATCTCCGCAAGTAGCGTTACTTAGAATGATGCTTACATGGGGAAACTTATTTCTATATTCTCTTAATATAGGTTCAAGTCGATAAACCGTTAAAGATTCAGGAGCAGCAATCCTTAACTCGCCTCTTATTTCATCACCATCATTTACAATGCTTTCGATTTTCCCGTAAGTATCCAAAATTTCTTGAGTATAGTGCAATAATTTCTTGCCTATATCAGTCAATCTTACCTTTCGACCCATCCGATCAAATAGAGGTGCACCCAAATGTTCTTCAAGTGCTTGAATATGAGAAGTGACCGTGGATTGAGTGTAACCTAAATGTTCTGCTGCTTGTGTAAAGCTACCAAATTGAATAACTTTTTTAAATGTAATAAAATGACGTATTTCCATCAGTTCACCAACTTTCAATTTAATCTCAATTCTATAGTATCAAAAAAATCAATGGATAACTTCTCGAATTTCAATTTTACTAACAATTAGTTCCGGGTTAATCTTAAGGAAATTTGAAAACAGAAGGATATTATGTGAAAACCATTCTGGACGTACCTTTTAATTAAGGTATTTACAACGCTAAATAGTCAGGGAGGAGAAATGACATTACGAAAGTTAAAATCAAAAAAAATCCCCTAAACTGGGATGTGTTAGTGTCAAAGCGTCAAGGTCTCAGTAGAGATTTACCAGAAGGACAAGATTTGCTGAAGTGGGTGGCAAATACGGTCACGCTTATCTATGGTGAACAAGACGCAGTCCTCATTGATACATTTCTTACTATTAAAGAAAATCAAGCATTGGTAGATTGGGTTGTCAAAAGTGGTAAAAACTTAACCACAATCTATATCACTCATGGTCATGGTGATCATTTCTTTGGTATAAAGATGCTTTTAGATCGTTTCCCTGATGCAAGAGCGATAGCAACTCCAGGTGCTGTCAAAGCCATGCAAGAACAAATATCTCCTGAATCTTTCTGGCATAAACTCTTTCCTGGTGAGATACCTGAGGATCTAGTCGTCGCTCAGGAACTTGAAGGAAGTGAGTTCGAGCTAGAAGGACAAAAACTTATCTGGGTTTACTGATACTGGAGATACAACGTCTCTACACGTCCCATCAATTGATTTAATCGTTTCAGGGGATGCAACTTATAACGACATTCATCTTTACTTGGCTGAAACCACTAACGAAACTCGAATTGAGTGGATAGCTGTGCTCGACAAACTTGAGGTACTAAAACCACGTGCAGTGGTTGCTGGACATAGGAAACCCGAAAATGAAGATAATCCCAAAATTATCGCCGAGACACAAAATTACATCCGAGATTTTAACCGATTGAATGAAATAACGGAAACAGCACAGGAGCTCTACCATAAGATGTTAGAACTCTATCCAAATAGAGCTAATCCAGGTGCACTTTGGGGAGCAGCAAAAGCGGCGAAATCTTAATAAAAGGTATATATAATAGCATTCTTTTAATAAACACGGTTGGAGGAGTTAATAAATGATTACGGTTTACGATGATAGTTATAAAGAAGAAGTCATTAAATTAATATTGCATGTACAGAATGTCGAATATGAAGTGGGTATTAGTCTTAAAGAACAACCGGACATTCTGGACATTCATTCAAATTATATAAATGATGGCGGTAATTTTTGGATAGCGTTAAATGATAACGGAGAGGTCGTAGGTTCAATTGGTTTGCAAAAGAAAAATAAGGAGGTTGCTGTATTAAAGAAATTTTTTGTTTATAAAGACTACCGTGGTAAAGAATTTGGGACAGGAAAAAAGCTTTATGAAGCACTGCTTGATTTTGCTAAGAAACAAGGTTTTTCTAAGATAATTTTAGATACCCCATCTAAAGCCACTAGGTCACACAGTTTCTATAAAAAGGCTGGATTTAAAGAGATTGATAAAGAAGATTTGCCAATTAAATATGATTATCCTGACCGCAATTCAATTATATTTCTATTAGAACTATAACAAAAGGAAAGAAGGTCTTATTTTTATGGAATAGTTAAACGGAGGGTTTGTCTTTGAAGAATAAGATTATATTGTTTTGTTTACTAAGTACTGTATTACTCGGAGTAATGAATAGTTTCTTTTTTAATTTAGCTCTCGTACCAATTGCTAAAGACTTAAATATTTCTATATCTTTTAGCAGTTGGTTTATCTTAGGGTATTCAATTATGGTTACAGTAGGTTCAATAATATACAGTAAGCTTGCTGAAAGCATTCAATTAAAAAAACTATATCTATTTGCTTTAGTTATCTTTGTTCTTTTCTCTATCTTGGGCTTTTTTATGGATCATTTTTATTTACTTGTATTATCTAGAATGGCACAAGGAGTCGGAGGGGCAGCCTTTATTTCACTGACAATGGTTGCAATTATAGATGTACTTGATCGAGCATTATTACCGATAGGTCTTGCTTTTATAAGCTTTGCTATGGCTTTAGGATCAGGTTTAGGACCTTTACTGAGTGGTATTATTCTATCCATAACGGATTGGCACATGTTATTTTTATTTATGAGTTGTGCAATAATTTTTATACCAATTTTATATTTTACTTTTCCAGAAAATAAGGTAGAAAATAAGACTCCATTTGATTGGTTAGGGACGTTTTATTTATTATTATGTATTCTCTTTTTATTATGTGCCTTGAACATTAATTTTCTTTTTATTGTTTTTTGTAGTTTATTTTCCCTAGTATTCATTCGCCATATCAATACCGTTTCTTCCCCAATTATTGATAAAAAAATATTTAATAATACAATTTTTGTTAGAATAACTAGTCTTAGTTTTTTGTTATTTTTTTTGCTAGGAGCAAATGTTTTTCTTCTCTCTTATATTTTTTCTTATACTTTTAATCCCATACAGTCTGGAATCCTATTTTTTATAAGTGCTTTAATAGGAGGGTTTGCAAGTATAGGGATTGGGAAGAATATGACTAATAAAAATGTGAAAAAATTCTATAGAATAGGATTATATATTTTTTTCATAGGTTATTTAATTAGTATTTTTAACTCAAAAATAGGCATAGTATACATTTTAACAAGTGTTTGTTGCTTCATTGCCTTTTCTGTTGTACAAGTTGCTTTAAATAATTTATTAGATTTGGAACTGAAAGAATCCAAGAAAATAAGTATTGGTGTTTATAATTTATGCAATTTTATCGGTATGAGTATTGGTGTAGCATTATTTAGTAAATTAGTTATTATATTTAATATAAATATTTGTTTTATTTTTTTATTAGCGACTGTGATTACAAAAGGATTCATGTCAAACAATATTAATACAGCAAAAGGAAACTAGTACTGAGTGAAACTGAAGGGATTTTTCAGACAGATCGGTCATTGGCTGGTTAGTTAATCAGCTTTCCAACATACCCATTTATATTATTCCTTTGGATAGTAAAATAATATTTAACAATGGTAAGGAGATAACTGGATATGAAATATATTCGTTCAATACCTGTAGTTAGTTCCTAAGAGGGGTACGGAAACGATTCGGGGATTGAGAGGCCACATATAAAATAATCCCCAGTTATTATACCCCTTTTTCCTCTATTTCCTTTAAAACGCTGCCTGACTAACCCCTGTAATAGTACAAATTTCCTTTACAGTTTTATCTGTTGTTTTTCGTAATTCAATTGCATGGTTCATTCCTGGGTGTTTATCTGTATTTTTTTTTACCCTTCCTCGATATTTTCCCTTTTGCTTAGCCAATTTTATCCCCGAACGTTGCTTTTCTTTAATCATTTCTCGATCTAGCTCACTGAATACTGCCATAACAGTTAAAAAGAATTTACCAGTAGGTGTTCTTGTATCAATTCCTAAGTTTAAGATAATAAAATGTATGTTTCTTTCACGAAGTTGTTCAACCAGCTGCAACAACTGTCAGTATTTCGATCATGACCTTCCATTCTAGTCACAACTAAGGTATCATCGGCAACTATCTTGGAAAGAAGTTCACCCAATTGATGCTTCTGTTTAGAAACACCACTAATTTTCTCCTTTTACAATTTCGTTCACTCCAAATTATTAATCATCACCATTTAAAGTAGAAATGCCTTGATCCATCGGTACTTCTGATGAGTCAAGGCCCCCACTCTGTCCAAAACATATATTAAATAAAATTTCATTTATTAATTACATTTCTCACTAATTATGAAAAAAAATCTCATTAATTATGACACCACACATCACACATCGACAACAGCTTCTTAAATCTTGTAAGCCTTCATAGCTTTTCTTAACTCTTTGAATGAAGGACGTTTGCCATACATTAAGACGCCCGTACGGTAGATCTTGGCGGCCAGCCAACCAAACAACAAAATGGAGGCGACCAGAATACCAAGGGACAGCCAGATTTCCAGCAGGCTCGCCCGCTCCAGACCAATCCGCAGCAGCATGACGGTTGGCGAGAAAAATGGGATGTACCCGGCCACTTTTACGAAAATCGTATCAGGTGCGGCGATATTGAAGATACCGATATAAAAGGCTGCCAGTGACAGCACGGTAATCGGCATGATCGCCTGTCCCAACTCCTCGGTACGGCTAACGATGGAGCCCACCGCAGCGAACAATACTGCGTACAGAAAGTAGCCGAGGATGTAGAATACCAGACCATAACCCAACACCGCGATATTCAGTTGCGACAGATCCAGCCCGGCTGAGCTAAGAATGACATTATTATGCGGCAGCATAAGGTTGGCACATACAACGGCTGCAAAAACAGCAATTTGCAGTAGACCGACCAGGAAGATGCCGATAATTTTTCCGAACATCTGGGTCAACGGCGATACGCTTGTGATGAGAATCTCCATGATACGTGAGCTTTTTTCCGATGTCACCTCTGCAGCAATCATATTCCCCGTCATCATGGAGGAGGTGAAGAATAAAATCATCAGTACATAGACCAAACCATAGTTAATCATAGAGGTCTCTTTTTCCTCTGTCCCCACAGCTCCTCCTGCCTCAGATGGACCGTCTACTTCCCTGCTATCCACCATTACAGGTGTGCTAATTTCACGAATTTGATCGCTGGTCAATGCATTGCCACCCATAATGGCTTTGACCTTAGCTTCCTGAAGTCCCGTCTGCAACAATGTAATTACAGCAGGAGATGGCTCTTTTTCTACAGAGACGTACTCCACTTTAGGAAACGTGTCTCCCTTGGCGTCAGGCTCCGTGAACTGCACGTAACCTTGCAGCTCCCCGTTTTTCAAGGCTTGCTGCATGGCCGGCGTTTGTACGTTGTCATAACGCACCCAGATGGCTGCCGGGTTGGATTGCTTCTTTGTAAATTGCTCCAGCTGATTCGCCACTTCTATCCGGCTCCCAGCAATCAGTCCCAAGCGATGATGCTCGGCTGCCGTTGTGCCCGAACCTCCTGCCCCATCTCCTTTAAACAAAGAAATCATATACGGCAGATTCATACCAATTGTAATGAGCAAGGCCAGTACCAGCGTTGTAATGATAAAAGATTTGGTTCTCGCCTTCTGACGAAACGTAAAACCGATCACCGTACCCAGTCTATTCATGGGAATCACCCACCTCTCTTATAAAAATCTCGTTCAGCGTAGGTTCCTTGATCTCAAAATGCTCCACATCCGTTTGCTCCAACGCCGTTTGTAAAATCAACTTCGCCGCATCCGGCTGCTCAATATGCAGCATCCAGCCGCGATCCATAGGCTCTGCACGGCGCACGCCGGGCAGCTGCTCCAGTCCGTTCACTTCACCTGTAGTAATGAGACGAACTTTTTCACGTGGGTAACGGCCCTTAATCTCCTGCACACTTCCCTGCACAACTGTATTGGAGCGATGCAAAATCGTAATATGGCGGCACAGTTCCTCCACATGCTCCATGCGGTGGGTCGAGAATAAAATCGCAGCCCCATCATCCCGCAGCTCTTTCACCGTATCCTTAAGCAATTCAACGTTCACCGGATCAAGCCCACTGAAGGCCTCATCCAAAATAAGCAGCGTGGGGCGATGCACAACAGCGGCAATAAAGCCCATTTTCTGCTGATTCCCCTTGGATAGCTCCTCAATCCGCTTGTCGTAGTATTCCGGCACTCCAAAGCGTTCCAGCCAGTAGCGTAGACTTTTGTCTGCCTCCTTGACCGACATGCCGCGCAGCCTGCCCAAATAGTTAATTTGCTCGCTCACCTTCACCTTGGGGTATAGTCCACGCTCCTCAGGCAAATAGCCCATCGTCCGCTGAAGCTCCTTGCTGTAGGGCTTTCCCTCATATTGAATGCTTCCCCCATCAGGGTAAATCAGGCCGAGCACCATGCGCATCGTTGTCGTTTTGCCTGCTCCATTGCCTCCCAGTAGTCCGTAAATCTCCCCGCCGTTCACATTCAGCGAAATTCCGTTCACCGCCGTGTGGTTCCCATATTGCTTCACGACCTCTTTCAATTGCAGCATGCTCATGATTACTCCGCTCCTTTTTTCTGCAAGTATGTCTCCGCATCATCTGATAGTTGTCCAGCAGACCAATGTATTAAAATATCATCCAGCTCCAAACGCCGCACACGGATGGGGCGAATGCCCGCTTGTTCCAATATGGCGCTGGTCTCTCCGGCTGCCAACGTTACAATTCGTTGCAATCCGCCTTCGCTCTCCGTCTCTACCACTCCCGGAAGCTCCGATGCCTCCTCTGGCGTGCCTTCAAACCACATTTCCTTGCTATTTTCGAGCAAATGGTCTTTTTCCAGCTTGCCGAGCAGCCTGCCATCATGCATCAGAACAATATAATCCGCCAAACGCTTAATCTCGTCTATAATATGAGTAGCAATAATGACCGTCGTTTTGCCGTTCTCCATACAATCCCGCAGTTCTTCCAGCATGATTTTCCAGGCAAAAGGGTCTAAACCCGACGAAGGCTCATCCAGCAGCAACAAACGGGGGTGAGGCGCCAAGGCTGCAGCCAGCTCGAACTTACGGCGCTCTCCCTTGGACATGCGCGATAATTTCGTATGCTGAGGAACCTGAAATCGTTCCATCAGACGCTGAAAACGTGTTTCATCCCAGCCGGGATACCACAAGGCTCGAAAAGCCGCTGCTGCTTCTGCTGTGAGTCGATCTTCCTCACGCGTCGACTGCTCTGACACATACCCAACCCATTGTCGTGTATCTGCTGGCATGCCGTCTGGATACGCTTGACCGAACCAACGGATTTCACCGGAATCCGGGTGGATAAGCTGAGTCAGCAGGTGAATCAATGTACTTTTGCCCGATCCGTTATGTCCAGCCAAAGCGACTACATATCCCGGTTCAATGGTTAGATTAATCGGTCCAATTTCCCGGTTACCTCGGGTTTTATAGACTTGGCTCATCTCAATAATGGGTGTTTTTATCTGTATCTCCATAGGAACTTCCACATGATGGTTTACATCGTTCTTCACGGGCTTCACTCCTTCACTTGGACTTCATACCTTCTCTTCACCATTTCTGCGAAAAGCTCCAACAATTTCTGTTCTGTCATCTGCACAGCAATGCCTGTGTCAATCGCCGTTTCCAACGCCTCGGTCACTGCTTTAAGGCGGTAACCTGAGCGCTTATCGTCCTCAACCAAAGCTACGAAGGTGCCCGTCCCCTGCCGGGTACGAAGCAAGCCCTCGTTCTCCAAATCCTGATAGACCCGCCGGACGGTGATGACGCTGCAGCGGAGCGTCCCTGCAAACTCCCGAATGGAGGGAAGCAGCGTCCCCGCTGCAATCTGTCCGGTTACGATGAGTGAACGAAGTTGCTTTTCAATCTGCGCATACAGCGGTTCCGCGCTATTCTCATCAATTTGCACTGGTATATTCACCTGCTTCTCCCCCCTTTTTATCTATCTTTGTACACATACCGCTAAGTCAAGTCCCGTTTCATAAGCCTACGCTGTGTCACCTTATAGGACACCCACATACCCAGAACTCCTGCCAGCAACGCTCCCCACATCACCGGAGACAACAGCTGCCATTCCTTACTATAAAATGCCGTTATCAATACCAGATTGGCCCCACATACTCGAACTATAATCGTAACTATCCCACAAATGAGCATGATGACAATGGATATCCAAAAGTAGGATTTTCCTTTTTTAAGAAATTCCAAATGAATATAAATGGCTTGAATCAGCATGCCGTAGCCTATCCAGGTAAGTGCAAACGATACAAAGAAACCTGTACTCGCATATACCCGAAACGTAGCTGACAACGTAAAAAAGAGAGTGAAAAATATTACACTATTCATAACAAACGCCAAAAGCGCCTGTTGAATTCGACTCATAATCACCGCATTCATCGGTATAGGCAAGGTGCGGAAAAAGGCTAGCATATGCGTATAGGAATCTTCCTGAAGATATTTAAATGCACGACGGTTATAAATGAATCCGAGAAACGGAATCAACACCAGCATGATAAAATCGGCTACTGGACTCAAGTTTCCACGCTCATCCCAATGCACACTTACAGCAAAACTCATGGTAAATCCCAAATACGCAATAAACAGCAATGTCCACAGCATGACATATGGATTGTTGCGAAAATCGTGCCGGGTAATCTTCCATGCCTGTTTGATGATTGTCATTTTCTTATCCTGATCCCTTCTGCACTGCCTGTAATGACGACCTCATTCTCTCTTCATACGAAGTTGTTATTACAGTAATCAGTGTTATTACTGTATATATCCTTATACACAGTATATAAACCATGAATTACAACTGTCAACACCTGAATGTAAGTTGTGCGTACAATCACAAAAGCTCGCCAGGACCTATGCTACTCTGTAAATGATAAACGTTCTCAATCAAGGGGATGAACAAATGGATAAGCTACTGCACTGGGATGAGCCTATATTTAACCTTGTTAGCCGTTATCCCGAAGTGAAGGACATTATGGTAGAGCTGGGTTTTCACGATATCGCCAAGCCTGGCATGTTACAAACCGCAGGTCGTTTTATGACACTGTCCAAAGGTATTGCATTAAAAAAAGTAGCTATGGAAACCGTGGAACGCACGTTTTTGCAACATGGTTTTACCATTCAAAAATAAAGGAGCTAACGATCATGAGCGAGCTAATTAACAACCGTGAACATACAGCACAGGAATTAACGGAACGCCAACAAACGCTAAAGGAAATTATAAAAGAATTACATGCCGGGAAAAGCGTGGAGGAAGTCAAAGCGCGTTTCGCAGAGGCTGTTGGCGGAGTAAGCGTAGCCGAAATTTCGGCTATGGAGCATGCATTGATGACTGAGGAAGGAATTCCCGTATCGGAAGTGCAGCGTCTTTGTTCCGTGCATACATCGATATTCAAGGGTTCCATTGAGGATATCCACCGTCCTTCAGGACCAGAGGAACAACCGGGACATCCCGTTCATACCTTCAAGCTGGAAAATCGGGAGATCGAACAATTGGTCAACTTCAAGTTGTCATTGCACGCGGACCAATTTCAAAAGGACGACAGCCCCAAAATCATCTACAAGCTACTGGAAGATTTAAGTCTGCTGCTCGATCTCGACAAGCACTATAGCCGCAAAGAAAATCTGGTCTTTCCTTATCTAGAACGCTATGGGATTTTTGGTCCAACTAAAGTTATGTGGGGTGTGGACGACAGCATTCGTGCTGCGATTAAGGAGGCAAAGAGTCTGCTCACCGAATATAACGGAGATCGTGAACAGATTGGGAAGGCACTTGCCCATATCATGAGCGAAGTGAATGAAATGATATTCAAGGAAGAAAATATTTTGCTGCCGATGGCACTCAGTAAGCTGACAGAGGATGAGTGGCTGAAAATAGCCCGGGAAAGCGAGGAAATCGGGTTCTGCCTGACCGCTCCCGAACGTGAATGGATACCCGAACGGGCAGAGGAACCTGCAGAAGCCCTTGAGCAAACGGAAGGCACATCCGGAACACCGCAAGGCTTCGTGAGATTCGAGACGGGGATTATATCCGTACAACAATTGGAATTGCTGTTGAATCATCTACCCGTTGACCTGACTTTTATCGATGAAAATGATGTTGTTCGCTATTTTTCCCATGGTAAGGAACGAATCTTCGCGCGCACGAAAGCCGTCATTGGTCGTACCGTACAGAATTGCCATCCGCCCCAAAGCGTGCATGTCGTTGAGAAGCTACTCGAAGATTTTAAAGCAGGCCGCAAGGATGCTGAAGATTTTTGGATTCCAATCAAGGACAAATTTGTCTACATCCGTTATTTTGCCATCCGTGATGCAGAAGGCCGCTATCTGGGAACGTTGGAATTTACGCAAAATATTGCACCGATTCGTGCTTTGGAAGGACAAAAGCGTATTCTATCCGAATAGTATCCAACCGTAAGCCAACATGTTCAGGTTTTTGCCACCCAAACTTATAATATGTTGTTCTACTATAAGTTTGGCCCCCAGCTTTTCATAAAAAGTACATGCTGGATTATCTGCTAGCACCCATACGATTACAGAGTGAATATCCATACTATTAAAATGTTGAAGCAGACGTAAAAATAGTCTCTTCCCCAAGCCTAAACTATGGTATTCACTCAAAACGTAAATAGCCGTTATTTCTCCCCCATACGGGGGATATTCACCTGACTTTTCTGGACCCCCACTCACAAATCCGATGATTTCCCCCTTCTCATTTTCAGCAACATATACCCGATGACCGTCTTCACTGGATAGATTCGCATTCCACAGTTCTGTTCTTTGCTCATAGGAAAGCTGTTCCAGAACCTGGGCAGGCATTACATCTTTGTACGTCGTCCTCCAGCAATTTACGTGCACCTTGGCGATGCCCTCGGCATCTGATATCGTTGCTTCCCTGATGTTCATGTAAGTTCCACTCCTAGTTTCCAATATTATGCACTCTATTATACCGACGATCCAAATCTTGATCTATAATAGGAATATTCATTGTTTAGTGAAGTTGGGTAGGATAACCGTTCACTACACTACTCGTTCATTACTGGAGGATTCGACTTGAATAAAATTGTTTCATTTTATGTGCCGCTTGGCATTTCGTCATTAATTGCTGCACTAACGCATGTCATCGTCAATGCTGTGCTTGCTCGTTCGGAACATCCTTCGTTTACATTAAGCAGCTATGCGGTTGCCGTCAGCCTGTGCCTACTGTTGGAAACTCCGTTAACCGCAGTACGGCAGATGACCACGAAATTCGGTTATGATCGCAAGTCCGTTCATTCTATCGGTATTTTATGTACGTTCGTCGCTGTGGCTGTATTGATCATAGGCTGGAGCATCGGGTTGACGCCCGTAGGCAATCTGGTCTTTCAATATGTATTTGGTGTGTCCCCAGTATTGATCGAACCCACCAAGAACGTATTTCAGGTTCTTACTTTACTATACATATTGGTAGCTGTCCGTAACATATATCAGGGACTTATTATTAACAAGCACCGAACGGCATGGATGACATTCAGCTCGTCCATACGTATTATCGTGATGCTAATTGCTTCCTGGTTTTTGATCCGTGCTGGCTGGACGAATGACGGACGAGTCGGTGCCGCCATTTTTATTGCAGGTATTCTCATAGAGCTGGTCGTTACTTTTTTAGAAGGCCGGGTTCTCAAAAGAAAGCTGCCTCCTGACAACGCGGAGCAAACCATCCATCACGCGAAGCATCTCCTACCTTTTTATCTTCCTTTGCTATATTCGGCGCTGGTGCTGGTTATCCTGAATCCTTCCATCCAAGCTGCGCTGAACAATACAACTGATCCACTTTTGGCCGTGGCATCCTTTTCTGTAGCACTGCAAATCCTAAATCTATTGGTCTGGTTTTGCAGCTCTTTGCATCAAATTGTGATTCAATTTTATACGTCCAAACGCAGGGAAGTGCTGATATTTTTGAGCTTTTTGTCTATCCTGTCGCCGCTGCTACTCCTGTTACTTTCCTTCGGATTTGCTGGCGATCCTGTGTTACGGAATGTATTGGGATTGGAAGGAGAATTGTTGCTAGAAACCAGAGGATTGCTTCGCATACTGGCTGTCTATGTCGCATTTTATCCTTGGGTGGAATATTTTATTGGAAGGTCAATATTAATCGGTAATACCAAACCTATCTTTATCGGCAGGCTGTTTTCTGTAAGCTTTGCGATTCTCGCGCTTATTCTGTGTATCTGCTTTTTTCCAGGACTGGACGGCAAAGTGGCGGGAATTGTGATGGCTGTTTCCTCGCCTGTCGAGCTGGGGATTTATCTGTTGCTTTACCGAAAAATCTCTACAACCACGATGAATGTGTCACCCTGAAAAAACTTACCTAGAGAGCCTTATGCAAACGCCCCGCACATTGACTCCCTATGGCACAACTCTCTTTTATGAGGTCAAAATATAAGGACCGTTCTTTGTAATCGCAATCGTGTGCTCGTATTGAGCCCCCCAACTGCCATCTGCTGTGCTGATGGTCCAGCCATCGTCCCCCCAGAGCACGGCCCCCTCGGTTCCGAGGGTAAATACCGGCTCAATGGTAATCACCATCCCTTCGCGCAGTGGTAATCCCGTTTTGGGACGACCGTAGTGCAGAACCTCTGGCGGCTCATGCATTTGGCGGCCAATGCCATGCCCGATCAGAGGCTTGACGTTGCCGAACCGCCGCCAGCCTGCCGCTTTTTCCACAGCATGCCCGATATCCCCCAACGTCCTCCCCGGGCGAGCAACCTCGATCCCGCGCATCAGTGCCTTATGGGTCTGCCGCAACAGTCGTGCTACCGGGCGGCTAATGTTACCTACCGCATAGGTCCATCCTCGGTCAGCCAGCCAACCGTCCTTGTTAACCACAATGTCGATGGTCACAATATCCCCATCATGAAGTACTCGCTCCGATGGAAAACCGTGACACACCACCTCGTTGACCGAAGCACAGGTGGCATAAGGGAAACCTTTATAGCCCTTTTGTTCAGGCGTGGCTCCACGCTTGTTTAAAAACTGCTCAACCCAAGCATCGATTTCAAGCGTTGTAATTCCCGGAAGAATACGACTTTCCAGCGCACGATGGCAATCTGCCAAAATACGTCCGGCCTCCCTCATGTAGCCGATTTCCTCCGGTGTTCGTATTGCTATCTCTATTGGAATCCTCCTCCTTTGAGCATACAAATTCACTAAACCTATCCCATTGTATGCAGGGCGGACACAAAAAAACCGTCTCCTCTGTGGATAGACGGTTTATAAAAGTCGTATTTCTAGTTTTTCGGGTAATCGAACCCTTTAAGATACTGAAGAATTTATGCGACCGAGTTCGTTTTCCACCACCATGGTCAACTCTTCCTCATACCCTCCTGTAATCCGGTATTTTCGCACATATTCCTTTACAAATTTTTTGGGATCCTTAGGCCGGAAAATTCGAGTCATTTCCCGCAGACTTTCCTTAACTTCATTGTGACCTTTCGTTGCCATGTAACTCCCTCCCAAAACGTTGAAAATAAGTGCTCCGTTGAAGAGAATGCCGAAAAGTATTGATGTCCTTATGCAGTGAAGTAGTATGTCTAATTGCAGCTTAGGTCGGGAACACCTTATACAAGGCATGTACCTGACACTATTATTAACCGATTTTCTTTTGGCTGAATCACTACCCCATTATAACATATTCAGATACAGCTTTCAGCTTTCCAGTAAATTTACATTGATTTTACCTATCTTTTACGCATCATGTCATTTGGGGTACTCAATCAGCTGTTGCACAGGAGGTATACCTTATTTATCGGTTTTTGGAGTGTATGTGTTTGGGGTAAAATAAATAAACATAACAAGGAGGGAAAAGGATGCGCCGCTATGCTCCGCTGTTCACTGCACCTGTTGCCCGTATGTCTGCCCTGAACATAGGAACTTGTGAAGAGGAGGGCATCAATGTCTCCCTACTTGATCATGCAGACCGTGAAATCCAAGCCAAGTTTCCTAAAATGCACAGCTTCATGCTGCTGCGCCACGGCAAACTGATCTGGGAACGCTATTATAACGGGCATGAAGTAAGCTCTCTGAACGATTTGCGATCCGCAACCAAAAGCTTCACTTCCACGCTCATCGGCATAGCTATGGCTCGTGGTGATATGCCCGGGCCAGAGACGGCTGTGCATAAGCTGTTGTCTGAGTATTTACCTAGGCGGAAGGAAACACTGCTAGAGCAGATTACGATTCGCCATCTGTTGACCATGACATCCGGCTTGTATTGGCAGACGGGCAAAAAGCTCGGAGAAGCTTTTATCCACCGTTTTCATCGCAGCAAAAGCTGGCCGTCCTTTGCCCTGCGCTTACCTGTACAGGAGGACCAACTCGGTGTATTCCAATATCGTAGTGTTGATTCTCACCTGTTGTCCGTGCTGCTGACCCAATGCTGTGGGATTGACGCCTATACGTACGCTCTCCAGCATCTGTTCGAACCCTTAGGTTTTGGAAGAAGTGGTTGGGCACAAGATCCAGAGGGCTACACCATGGGACACATCGGGCTATATCTGACATCGCGTGACATGGCTAAATTCGGCGATTGCTGCCTTCATCAAGGCAGCTGGAACGGAAAAGAATTGATTCCGGCCGATTGGCTGCATCAGGCGACACAGCGACAGGTTGAAGGCTATCCAGAATTCGGGGATTACGGATTCCAATGGTGGACAGGACGACTCCACGGCATCAACTACGCGTGTGCGCACGGACATGGAGGACAGCAAATTTATCTTGTGCCAGAAGCGAACGCAGTCGTGGTATTTACAGCAGACAGCAAGGTGAGCCGCTGGAAAAATCCGCGAACACTGCTGGAGCGCTACGTTTTGCCAGCCGTATCCTCCCTCAACTTAGAACGTTCCTGATATGAGCTTTAATGTGCTTATTGAATATAGGGGGCTAAACAATCATGGAAGTCTCAGCACCAAAAATTCTAATATTATACGCCAGTTACGGGGAAGGCCATGTGCAGGCCGCTCGGGCAATTATGGACAGTTTACGAAGACTCGGACGCTGCGAGGTACAACTTCTCGACCTGATGGCTGAATCTCATCCCTGGTTGAACGGTCTGACCAAATTTGTATATATGCAAAGCTTCAAAACCATTCCTCAGCTTTACGGCTGGGTCTATAACATCACGCGCGGTATGCAGGCTAAATCGGCCTTCGGCCATGTGCTGCATTCATTCGGAATGCGTCAACTTACGCTCACTCTGAAAAAGGAGTTGCCGGATCTCGTGATACATACGTTCCCGCAGCTCGCGCTCCCGGCGTTACGCCGCAAAATGGGAATGAATTTGCCTATTGTCAACGTGGTTACGGATTTCGATCTGCATGGGCGCTGGCTGCATCCCGATATTGACCGCTACTATGTAGCCACTGAGGATATCCAGCAGGAAGCCGCCCAGCGGGGAATACCTATCGAACGCATTATCGCTACGGGTATTCCGATTCACGCTTCTTTTTATAACATGTCTGCCGACGAAATTCCTGTTCAGGAACAGGTAATTCCATCACTACAGTCTGAGACTACTACGCTACTCATTATGGCTGGCGCCTATGGTGTGCTATCCGGCATACTGGATATCTGTCGGCAATTAAGCCAGCTTCCTCAGTTGCGGCTACTGATCGTCTGCGGACGTAACCAGCAACTGAAAGCAGAAGTGGATGCGCTGTATGCAGACCACCCAAACATTTACACCTATGGATTCGTGGACTTTGTTCCAGCACTTATGCGTGCGAGCAATCTGGTGATTACGAAGCCCGGCGGCATCACACTCTCGGAAAGCATTGCATCCGGTTTACCTATTCTTGTGTTCAAGCCCGTACCCGGTCAGGAGCTAAATAATGCTCTGTATTTGCAGCAAAAAGGAGCTGCCCGTATTGCTCGCACTACGGAGGAGCTGATTCAGCATTGTCTCGACCTGATTTCCACCCCCTCTCTTGCCGAGGAGATGATGCAGGCGATTGAGTTGCTTCGCAAACCTCATCCCGCAGACCAGATTGCCGAGGATATTTTGCATCAGCTTGTGGATAAAAGACCTTCCGTCCGGACAAATTAACGAAGAATAAAGTCAGACGGAGGGGATACCTATGGAACACAAAGGGAAGGATTTGCTCCCACTAACAGGAGAAAAGGTAGAAGTGGATGGTGTTTATATTGATGAGGATGGACATGAGCAGCATTTGCACAGAGGTCAGCATTTTCCCGCTGATGTTGTTCTGGGTACTTCCGAGTGGAAAATGACCGAATACGCCTTTGATAATCATCATGAAGGACGTACTGATGAACGACTTATCCCCAAAGAGGACGATGAGGATAAAAAGGGTAAAATCACACATCCACGCCGTCGTTTACAACGCGGAGATCGCTAAATAAGACAACTTATCCACGGTTAATACGAATCTGTTGATATTTTGTGGACAATCTGTGTGCAAAATGAGCTTAATCGCTATATTGTCTACAGTTTGTGCACAATTTGTGCATAACCCACGCTTATTTTGTGGACAAGTAGTGGCGTATAGTGGATAAAATGCGTACAACATGTGCAAAACCTGTGTATAACCCTGTGAATGACTGAGCGAATCCTTTTCGTTCAGTCTTTTTCGTGTTTTTATACACATTCCCTGATTGAACTTTTTCTGGCGTTTCGGGTATATCTTTAATTCCTGTCCTCATAGCTTGTATAGTACGGATAACTTATAAAGGGGGATTTGCCTGACATGTCAGTCTATAAGTCTTCCACGGGATTGGATGAAAATATAGCAGCTGTCCTGTGCTATCTGTTCGCATTTATTGGCGCACTGGCCTTTGTCATGCTGGAAAAGAAAAGTCGATTTGTATTATTTCACGCGCTGCAATCCATATTTCTGTTTGTCACCCTCATGATCGGGCATGTGCTTGTTGGATTCATTCCGCTGCTCGGTCCTCTGCTCGCTTCCCTGCTAACGCTGGCAGGCCTTGTATTGTGGGTCATCCTGTTAATTCGCGCGGGACAAGGCAAGTGGCTCAAGCTTCCCTGGGTAGGTGATCTGGCTCTTCATCAAGCCCGGCAGTTGTGAAGACAACAAAAAACCTTGATCCTTAGCAGGATTCAAGGTTTTTGCTGTTTCGATGATTACTTTTTATCGCATGTTCGCTTCTTCTGTCCTATATGAATGTATCCCAACTTATCTGGGTTAACCATTAAATAAAAACTCTGAATATGCTCCCCGTCCGGTGTCAGTCTGAGACATAAGGTTTCTCTCACTTTTCCATCTTCCAGAAATGCCAGCTGGACCTCGCCATTGATGACGGTGTGGAACACATCTCTTTCTCGTAAAACGGTTAATACCCGACGAGAAGTCAACAGGGCAAGAACGCCTTTGCGCACAACCATCGGTCTCATCACCGTATGCACATTACCTCCGCCATCTGACACGAATACAGGTTGTTCAGCCAGTAGTTCCAGCATAGCAGTCACATCGTAGGCAAGAAAGGCGGTTGTAAAACGTTCTAGTAGTTTTATTCGGGATGAGTTATTCATATTACGACTGGACTGAGCCTCAAGAGCAGATTCTCCTGAAGATAGAATACGACGGGAGCGACTGAACAACTGACGACAGTTGCTCTCAGTCTTCCCCAGCAATTCCGCAATATCTTTGTAATCATATTGAAAAGCTTCCCTCAGCACAAAAACAGCCCGCTCTATCGGCTTTAGCTGCTCCAGCAAAACCAGAAAAGCGTAAGATATCATGTCTTTACGCTCTAACCAATCCGCAGGGAGATCTGCGCTTTCACCCAACGGCTCTGGCAGCCACTGTCCTACATATGTCTCTCTTTGCTTGCGCGCAGAGTTCAACAGATTCAGACACCGATTCATCGTCATTTTGGCTACATAGGCTTTGGGATTGTGTATATCATCCAGGGGCTTATTCTTCAGCTCGACAAAGCAGTCTTGAACTACATCCTCGGCATCCGTAACCGTTCCAAGCATGCGATAAGCAATGGCAAAAGAATATTTGCGATATCTTTGATACAGCTCCTCCAGATTTAAATCCACCGATTCTTGTTCAATTCTGTGTTCTTTGCCAGACAAAGCATAGCCCCCTGTTCATTTAAAGAATGCCCGGATACATCCCCGTTGCAATCGCAATCCGGTTCCAACTGTTAATCACGTTAACCGCGGTAATCAAATCTACGTATTCTTCCTCTGTAAAATGTTCTCTGACCCTATTGTACAAATCCGTAGGTACCCCTTGTTCAGAGATGCGAGTGACCGCTTCAGCTAATTCAAGCATAACACGTTCTTTTTCCGTGAACAAAGGAACCTCCCGCCATAAGGCTAGCTGCAAAATGTGGTCAGCATAATCCCCCAGCTTGAGCAAATCCTTCGCATGCATATCCAGACAATAGGAACATCCATTGATTTGGGATACTCTAATTTTCAGTAGTTCGTACAATACTTTGTCTGTAAAACGACCGGAAATGTATTTTTCCATCTCCATCATTACCTTGAATGTGCTAGGACTCACTGCTCTGTGATTGAATCTCAAACTCACGATACATCGCCTCCATTATTGGTTTACATATAGAAGACAAATGAACATGTGATTTTGTGACAATGTGTAATACATCAATTGGGAATTGCCCTCCATTGACATAGCATGTATTATAGATAAATGATTTTATGTAAAGAAGGTGAGCACTCATATGAGCGGAAAAGGTATTATAAAAGAGTTTAAAGAATTCGCTGTACGGGGTAACGTGATTGACCTCGCGGTCGGTGTTATCATCGGTGGAGCGTTTGGCAAGATTGTCACTTCTGTGGTAAACGATATTATCATGCCTCCGATTGGTAAACTTCTGGGCGGCATGAATTTTCCAGACTTGTATGTAGCTTTACGAGCTGCCGATCCTTTAAATGCTGACGGTACACGCATGACTTTGGCACAGGCCAAAGAAGCAGGGATTGCAGTCCTCGCCTATGGTCAGTTCATTAACGTCCTGCTGGACTTCCTGATCGTAGCCTTCTGTGTGTTCATGCTGGTCAAAGGGATTAACATGCTGAAACGCAAAGAGGAAGAAAAACCTCCTCAGGAAAAAACGATCAAGGAATGTCCACACTGCCTATCCGAAATTCCTGTAGCCGCTACCCGTTGCGCACATTGCACTTCCAAGCTGGAAGGGTACGTCGAAGCACGCTGACTCAACCCACACCTATATGACTACAACAAACGGCTTAAGACGATGTACCGTCTTAAGCCGTTTTGGTATGGTGTGAGAGATCTGATTAGTTGAAATTGGTGATAATGCCACGGGGTCTGACGGGCAAACCCTCAGCGTACAGATGAGAAACATCACCGAAGCCGATGCAACGGGGAACTGCCCATTCCTGGGAGCGCTCATCAAACAAGATCGTGGTTACGGAGCTAGGCGGCATCCAAAAGCCGGACCAGGCCAAGGCCAATGGCAGCTCCAACAGATGAGCAAGCCAGGTCAGCCCGAAGCCGCCATGACAAAATACGGCCACCTGATCTTCGGTATGCTTCAGAATCCGGTACCTGCCCTCCACCCGCTCAAAGCCTTGCCGTTTCAGGAATTCATCGGAATGAAGCTTCAGCCGCTCGAAGGTTTCGGGACTTTGCGTTCCCTGATAATAGGAAATCTCCTGCCAAGAGTCATGAGTCGGCAGGGGCATTTCGGAACGGATCACTTCACCTGGCAAATCCCAATGGGAAAGACGGCCGTATGGAGTTTCCTCCAGCTTTAGAGCCAGCTCCTGTGTCCAGTGTTCCACTTCATGAGTCATACCCAGAGAGTCGGCGGTGTAGCGCATTGTATCCAAAGCCCGCCCCAAAGGAGAGGCATAAATTCGATCCAGTCCGTGACTGGAAAGCCGTTTGGCCAGTGCCTGGGCTTCCAAATGCCCCTCCGGCGTGATGGTGTTGTTGGGGTAATCGGGGTCTGCGTGTCGGATAATATACAATCTCATTATTGGTTCTCCGTTCCTATGAATGGCGACAGGATCGCTTTATCTCATTCCATCGATTAGTTCTCCTGATCTTTAACGTTTATTCAGCAAATTTTCCAAAATCGCGCGCAAATCCCTGTCTTCCTGGTAGACTTCCTCACCTGTATCCAGTTCAATAACCCGGATATATGTATAATTGGCTCTGACATCGACTGGTTTAAAAATCAATTCCTCCGGATTGTCTGGGCGGACATCATAGCCCATATTTTTGAACATATCCGTGATTTGATCAATCCCCGGCTTGCCTCCGCTTTCCAGCATAATCAACCCGCGCAGTTCCTTGGGTTCCTCCGGATGCATGACTCGAAAATGTACTATACATTCCATGTAAAATCGCTCCTTTCAATCGTAAATCTGTGTGATGTTGCAAATCCTCATGTTCCCAGCATACCCCAAATGCCACTCCACATTCCACACCCGCCTTCATATCGTCAGGACAGAAAACACGTTATACTGTAAAGTAGACCTTTGATTTCTGCTTACTATAGGAGGAACCACGATGACTAGCGAGCTTCTGGATATCTACGATGATGAAGACAACCCTCTTGGCACAGCCTCGCGACAAGACGCACATGCCAAGGGATACTGGCACCATACCTTTCACTGCTGGCTAGCACGAGACACTTCGACAGGCCGTCGCTTGCTGTTCCAACAGCGTCAGGATACGAAGGACACCTTCCCCGGATGCTACGATATTACAGCAGCCGGTCACTTGACGGCAGGCGAAGATATGTCTCAGGCGGCTCGTGAGCTGGAGGAAGAACTGGGCATTCATGTTCCCTTTACCTCATTAACACCGCTGATGACCGTTCGGTATGAAAGCAAAGGTACCGCACAGGGCACCTCTTTTTGGGATCGGGAGGTTAGCTCGGTGTTTGGACTGCTATCGAACCAGCCATTGGAAGCTTATCACCTTCAGCAAGAAGAAGTAGCCGGACTGTACGAAGCAGATCTTGACCAAGCACTGGCCCTTTTTGAAGGCCATATTCCCTTTATCGAAGCCCATGGCATTACGTCGGGGCCAAATCCAGAAAAAAACCGCCGCCTGATTACATCGGATCAATTCGTGCCTCATAAGGCGGGCTATATTACATCTATATGCCGGGCACTGATGGAACTTCCTACCCGGTAATCTTTAGCTATTCTCCAGCTGACATATATTTGCCGATAATGCCTTCATACCGCCAGCCATACCGGGTCGACAGTTCTCTGCCCATATCATGCTCCAGCTCATACAGAATAAGATCCTGAGCAAAATGATTAAGCAGCAGGCCTGTCATTACCGGATGCTCGGTAATAAGCGCCTGTGTCGGGCAATTCTCTCCCCGCATACCCAGCATGCACCAACGCCGATCAATAACAAAAGAAAACTTCCGCCCTGCTGGTTCCTGTCCGTCTGTACCAGACCCAGACGGTAACCACGGTCCCATCATGCTTTCTCCGTTATCGCAGGACCAGAGCAGACGCACACCTCGACTCTCAGCTTTCTCCAACTCTGTCCGCAGCAGCTCAGCTTCCTCGCGCCACAAATCCAACACAATCTCATGCTCTGCCCGTTCCAATTCACGTGTCAGACTTTCCAGCACCTTCCGATCGCCTTCCGCATTATAAAAGGTCGGCTTGGTTGGTTCTGTTCGTGGCATTTCTTTCTCCACTGCGCGTAGGGACTCCTGCATTTGTCCTTCGATCATCCGGGTCAGTTCACCCGGTGGCAGCATGCTGTAACGTACAGGCTCTCCAGCACTGGTTCTGAGGTATCCCTGCCCGGCCAAACGCTGTAAAGCCGCGTACACGTTGGAGCGCGATGCACCCAGACGCTTAGCCACTTCATAGCCGGAAGCCGCATTTTGCCTCGAAAGCTCGACCATAACCTTGGCTTCCATTTCCGTAAAACCCAGATTCCGCAGATGATGCAGCAAACGCTCCATATATTCTGTTCCCCCTATGCTGCCCGGCGTTATGTCTGTGTCCTGCAGCAGCCTGTTCGGCTGCGTCAAATCTGTTCAGCTCCGCAACGCGGGCACCACTTGGACCCTTTAGGTAGTTCTACAGTACAGATTTGGCATTTTACATTTTCACGTACTTGTGCAGACGGCGTTGCCGGCTTCTCGGCCCCGGAGTTGTTGGCCTTCCAATATCGGATTCGCTCGTCCAGCTCCTCCTGGCGCTCACGCTCGCGTTCCAGTTCTTCAAGACGACGGTGTTCTTTTTCCAGTTCTTCCTGACGACGGCGCTCCCACTCAGCGTCGAATGCCGCTTTTTCTTCCGGTGTAAAATCAGATACTGTGTAATCGCGGTCTAGTCCCGCTGGTTCGTGTGTTTCATACCGCTCATCCTGTTCCTGTTCATGCCGATCGACTACTTCCTGTTCTGCATACTCCGTGTAAGCAGGCGCAGCATCCTTCACTACCTCTGGCTTGCGCAGATCAAAAGAATAGACGTCCGTTGGTACCTCTTCACGCACAGCAGCTACTTGTTTGGAAGCAGCCTGTCCTTCATTGAGCTTGCGTCCGCATTTGGGGCAAAAGTTGGCATCCAGAGGCACAACCGCTCCACAGGTGCATAAATGAGCGTTTTTCAATTCTGCAATTCTACTGCGCAGCTCGTCAATTTCATCCTGAAGCTCATCACATGCAGTGGATAGCTGTGTCATCTCGGTTTCTGCCACCGACATGTCGGATGCACGGTAACCTTCGTAAAAGATCTGACCCATTCGTAAGAAATGAACATCCATTTCCTGCTGAATCGTTGTAATTTGTGAATTGATCTTACTAATCTCGACAGCATGCTGCGCCTTTTCTGTTGCGCGATTAGCGCCTTCCTTTATACGTTGAATCAGCTTCATCGTTATTTCCTCCCCATTATCCAGCCGGATTTCACTATACCGTCCGTATATCCCAAAGTTTTTTTCTGTTGGCAAACCTCGAACTCCTGTATAATGGAATGCGGTCATATTGCCTGTTTGAAGGCTATTGGCATTAGCGTCAACGTATTGACGTTCTGTCGCTCCGGCAAGATCCGCATGAATTTCAGCATTATTTTAGTCCATCGCCTTGTTCTTATCGTCAGCTAAAGCTGACTAGAACTCTATCATACCAAAAACTACCCCCATTTGTGAAAATGGAAGATTTTAAGAACGAAAGGGGTTTCAGGATTATGGACCCAAATCCTTCTTTTTACCCCCGACCCATCGGGGTTCCTTATTCAACGTCGAGCCCTCAGGCACGTCGTGCTTCCATGGATACCAGTATGACGCTGGTGCCCGACACCGACCAAGACTCGGCCTATTTTCGTGCTTTAGAGAACGCCGGCATTCACCTGAACCGCCCGCAGATCCAGGCCGTCCGCCACGGCAAAGGCCCCCTTCTGACCCTTGCAGGGGCTGGCTGCGGCAAAACCACAGTGCTGGCTGCCCGCGCAGGCTACCTGATGGCGATGCGGGATGTCCCTGCATCGTCCATTCTGCTGGTGACCTTCACCAGCAAGGCAGCTGCCGAAATGAAACTGCGCATCGCGGGATTACCCGGTGTGCGCCCTGCCGCTGCACGTGCAGTTCAGGCTCGCACGTTTCACTCATTCGCTTTGGCGATGCTGCGTCATCGCGGCGTGCAAGATGAAGTGTTCGGTGAAACGCAGGCCCAGCATACCGTCATGAAAATGATGCTGCGGCAGCTTGGACTCAGCGAGGCTTTCCAGCCGGAAAGCCTGCTGTCTGCTCTCTCCGCCTGGAAAGCGGAAGGCCGCAGCGCGGACGAGCTGCCGGAAACCGTGCGCGAGGAATCGGATGCCAAGCGTGCCATGCTCGCCTATGAAGCGTGGAAACAGGAGCGCAATAAAATGGATTTTGACGATATTCTGCTGCGTGCCTCCGCACTGCTGCGTGACCCGGATGTGCTTCAGCCGCTTCAGCGGCGTTTTTCACATATCATGGTCGATGAATTTCAGGATACGAATGCCCTGCAATATGAGATGGTGCAACGATTGGCTGCCCGACATCGCAATCTGATGGTTGTGGGGGATGATGATCAGACGATCTATACCTTTAATGGGGCACGCCAGGAATCCATTCTGGAGTTTGACAAGGTCTATAAGGATGCAAAGGTCATCACCCTGGATATTAATTATCGCAGCGATGCGCGGATTTTGGGGCTGGGCTCTAACATTGTCGCCAAAAATATTCATCGACGCTCCAAACGTCTTTCGGCTGCCGGGCGTGAAGGCTTGCCGCCGCAGTTTGCCACCCCATCCGGACCCGAGGAGGAAGCGGGGCATATTGTTACCCATCTACTCGGACAGGTAGAGGAAGGTCGGCTGCGCTACCGGGATATCGCTATTTTGCACCGAACAGCCAGCGGAAGCCGATCTATTTTTGAGCAATTAATTATGCGGGATGTCCCATTTATTCAGTACGGAGCAGGAGCTGTATTTTATGATCAGTCCCTGATTCGTCCCTTAATGGATCACCTGCGTTTGTCGCTGAATCCCCGGCGTATGGAATCCATTCCGAGCACTCTTGGGCCGCTGTACGTCTCCCGTGAGGCGGGGATGGAATGGATTATGCGCGAGGAGAAACAGCAGGCTAAAAAATACCCGCTGATTCATCTCAGCCGCTGGGATCGACTACGTGATTTTCAGCGTGAACAGGTGAAAGAGCGTATTCGTTTGATTCGCAGTCTCACTACAATGAAACCTGCCTATGCCATTCAAGAAATGCGGCGCATCTTTTATGATAAATATTTGGAGAGCGGAGATACGGGCGCGTGGACTCATTATAAGGAAACGATGCAAGAAAGTCTGGAGGAGCTCGAAACGGCAGCCAAGCGGTTTGACACCGTGGAGGCGTTCGTCAGCTTTGCGGACGAGCTTTCCGAGCGTCACCACCAAATGGAATCGCTGCGCAGAGAGGAAGACAGCGATGCTGTTCGGCTCATGACGATTCACCGCGCCAAGGGGCTGGAATTCCCTTGCGTATATTGGATCGGAGCCAGCGAAGGCATTCTGCCGCACAGCTCGGCGCTGCACAGCGAGCTGCCGGAGGATCGGCGGGCAGGCGCCGCCCCGACTACGGCTGTGGATAACGATGCAGCGCTTGAAGAAGAGCGCCGCCTCGCTTACGTGGCCGTCACCCGGGCGAAGGAGTTGCTGTACATCACCTCTCCCGCCTCTAATCATGGCAAGCCTGCCGCCGTGTCACGCTTCCTGCTGGAAGCCTATGGGATCACCCCTGAGGCTTCCAAGCCAGAAGCACGCCGCAGCAGCTTCGGCCAACCGAAGGGTGCTTCCGGGTATAGCAGCCGTGCTGGCGCTGGATCGCCAGCGTCTGGCACAGCGACCCGCGTGAGCAGCAGGCCGGGACCAAGCAGCGCTACGGCACGGACGACCTCGTCGGTGGCAGGGTCTTCGGCAGAGCCACGTATCAACGTGCCCGTGTGGAAATGCACCGACGGCGCCTGCAAGGCGTGGATGCGGCGCGACACAACAAGCGGACGCCGTACAAGCGCGGCTAGCACAGGCACACCGCCGGTATGCCCGCTCTGCGCCTCCCCGATGACAGAGGGGACACGCAGCATCCCAGCCAGATAGGTATAAGGCGTATAGCTGGTATGGAGAATTGTGCTTTTACTGGATTGGTGACACTCGTGATTTCCAGCCTAATTGTTGCAGATTTTAATGAATCAAATAAGCTTTAGACAGACCAATAAAAGAAAAAGCGGCAGACTAGGACGTGAAAATAAAGTCCTAGTCTGCCGCTATCTATTTCAACTTGCTATTGAAGAATCGTATCCCGTTAGTTCAATGTCCTGCCTGTTGTGAAGTTATATATTTTACGGATTAAACAGCCGATCAATCATCCAATAGGTGTTCCATTAGGTAGTTTGATATCTGGTTTCAATAAAACCACATCCCCCTTTTCGGGAATTCCTCCAAGGACTAACACCTCTGACTTAAAGCCTGCTATCCGTCGAGGTGGAAAGTTGACTACACCTATGATTTGTTCCCCTATAATATCTTCAGCCACATATCTTTTTGTGATTTGTGCACTCGAAGCTTTTATTCCGATATCTTGTCCAAAATCAATTTCAAGTTTAATAGCAGGTACTTTTGCTTCTGCAAAAAACTCAGCTTTAATTATGGTTCCAACTCGAATATCTAGTTTCAAAAAATCATCAATCGTTGCCATCTAAACATTCTCCTCATCGATTGTTTTCTTCAATTTCGCGATAATGAATTTCAAATTTAATATTTTGCAACCGTAGTATACTTTAAAGATTTTGCCCAAAAATACATCCCCATACCGAATAAAGTCATGATTCCACCTATGAATTGAAATGCAGAGATTATTTCTCCCAAGAATAAGTAGGCGAGAATTATGGCAAGAACAGGCTCTCCAATAATACCAACTGAGACCGTAGTTGCACCCATCGATTTCAACAACAAATTAAAAATATATTGTCCAAAAATAGTTGGGATTACTGCAAGTAAAAAGAAATACATCCAATCCGACGAGTCATATTCGATCAAGGAATAATGATTCAACATATTGTAGACCAACATGACGCTGCCACCAATAAAAAAAACAATAACACTATATAAATTTGCATTTATTTTGTGGCTTACTTTCTGTCCTGCCAACATATATGCTGAAACCAAGATTGTTCCTAATAAAGATAATCCATCTCCGATTAATGCCTCTCTCGAAATCCCTATGTCTCCCCAAGCTATAATGATTGAACCGACAAGAGCGGCGATCAAACAAAGAATGGTTAATATATTTGCTCGTTCTCTGAACATAAAGTATGAACCCATCATTACAAATAAAGGCTGTAAGGATAAGATGACCATGGAGCTCGCAACTGAGGTATATACTAAAGATTCCATCCAGAATAAGAAATGCAACCCGAGAAAAAGACCAGCGATGAAAACAGTACTCCAATCTTTTTTGTTCATTTCTAAGGAACGAAACATTTTCCAAGGTACAAAGGGAAGCATTATGAGTACTGACATATACAATCTGTACATCCCAGCCACAGAGGTTGGAGTATCTGAGGATTTTATCATGATGGATGAGATAGAAACAGACAGTATGCTGATTAAAAGCAAAATATACGGATGAAACGGTAACGACGATTGATTTATTTTCACATATACGCCTCCAAGATGTCTTATCCAATCGCCTGTGCACAGGATTGTAATGATAAGCCGAAGATCTGGTATAATAATATCACCACTTTTATTTTATTTGTGTAACTATATCTTTAATTTATATAGAAATATCGTCATCAGAAAGGACCTCTCTAAAATGGAAAAACAATTGCATGAGACCATTCTATATCCCGATGTTTCATTTCCATACATCATGTACACCCATACTATTCATGCAAGTAGTCCTGAAGGTAGAGGATTCAACGATTTACATTGGCATGAGGAACTGCAAATCACTTTGGTTACCAAAGGAAAGCTAGTGATACAAGTTAACGGCATTGATCATGAATTAGAAACAGGTCAGGCCATTTTAATTAATAAAGGTGTTCTTCACGTTACTACACACCTTACACATAACGGTCAATATGTCAGTTTTAATTTCCCTGAGAAGCTGCTGGCCTTTTATGCAGATAGTGCGATGGAAAAAAACTATGTACTGCCTTATACAAACTCTCTCTTATTGTCATTAGTAATCAAAGGAGATGCTGAATGGCAAATTCAAATACTGCAAATGCTTTGGGATATGAAACAGAAATTTGATATGAAAAAAAAATGGGGCTGGGAATACGAGGTTTCCATCAAAACGGCACAATTATGGTTAGTCTTAATATCTAATATTTCGCTGTCTTCTGAGGAAGCACCTAAATACATGAAATTGCAACAGGAGCGACTTCAATTGATGCTCAGCTTTATCCATCAAAACTACTCAGACAATATAACACTGCAAGAAATTGCTGCTATAGCACATTTAAGTATTTCGGAATGCACTCGTAGTTTTAAGAGAACCATTCATATGACACCTTACGACTACCTAATTAAGTACCGTATCAAGAAAAGCAGCGAGTTATTAATTTCAACAGATTCTACAATAACTGAAATAGCCCACAGAGTGGGGTTTAATCATGTAAATCACTTCATTCAGTCTTTTAAAAAACATCATAAAAAAACACCTAATGAATTCCGGAAATTTAGAAATGAATTCATTAATTAAGGAATGAAGCAGCCGTCAGCGTAACGACTTACTCTGTTGATGATCCTGTTTTCAATCAACATTCAAATGTAACTCCTACATCTTCCTCAGTTTCATGTCATTCATCATTCGTATAAAAAAATGGCTTCCCCCTCCTCGATCAGTACAGCTGCTGTACGCAAAATGCCCCTTTTCATATAAAAAGGGGCATAACTCTATTCTCTTTCGGCAATTATACTGTTGTACTGATCCTTAAGCCTTACCAGGCTTTATTGCCCGAAGCCTGAACCATCCACTTTCATAGTCTTTCTGTCTGTAGAGAAGAGGGAGGCCCAACTTCATAAGCCGATCCCCCCCATGGATAGACTTTTGCCCGCTATTTCCTGACTTAACTTCATATTCGAGCTCTGGATTTAGTCCGTCAAGGCGCAGGGCTCGCCAAGGCGCGTTCGGAACAGCCATCACTTGGAAATAGTAGACGATGGCATCCTCTTGGTCTTCAGAAACAAACATCCAAGCCGATTCGTTATCTTCAAACGGGTTCTTTAAGCGATACAAGTCACCTTTCTGTACTAAGCCACGTATCTGCTTGTATACTGCGATTTGGCGTTTGACCGTCTCTTTTTCCTCATCGGTGAATTTCGTGAGATCAAGCTCATATCCAAAATTTCCGGACATGGCGACATCACCTCGAAAATCAAGGGGCGTTATCCGTCCAACTTGATGGTTCGGAACTGCCGAAACATGCGCTCCGATTGCGCTTACAGGATAGACAAGGCTAGTTCCATATTGAATCTTCAGGCGTTCCACCGCATCGGTATTATCACTAGTCCAGACTTGAGGCATGTAGTAAAGCATGCCTGGATCAAAGCGTCCTCCGCCACTTGAACAGCTCTCGAAAAGAATATGTGGAAATTCGGTGGTGATGCGCTCCAACAGCTCATACAATCCAAGAACATAGCGATGGGCAGTCTCGGATTGGCGTTCCGGCGGCAGAGCAGCAGAACCGATTTCCGTCAGACAGCGGTTCATATCCCATTTCACGTAAGAAACCGGCACGCTGGAGAAAATGGCCGAAAGCGAATCGTAGATGAAATCGCGCACTTCCTTGCGAGTATAGTCCAGCACCAGCTGCCATCTGGCTTCGCTGCGCCTCCGTCCCGGAACGTGAAGGCACCAGTCCGGATGCTCCCGGTACAACTCGCTGTCTGGAGAGATCATCTCTGGCTCAAACCAGAGCCCGAATTTAAGCCCCAGCCGATTGATACGGTTCGCGACATCCGCAAGTCCGTCTGGCAGCTTCCGACGATCCTCGTACCAATCGCCGAGAGACGAATTGTCGGAATCCCGTTTTCCGAACCAACCGTCATCTAAGACAAATAGTTCGATGCCTAGCTCAGCCCCCTCTTTCGCTATCGATTCCAACTTATCTGCATTGAAGTCAAAATAGGTAGCTTCCCAGTTATTGACCAGAATAGGGCGTTCTTCGTCCCGATATTTCCCTCGGCAAAGTCGGGTCCGATACAAGCGATGATACGTCCGCGACATATCTCCCAGTCCCTGACCGGAGTAAACCATAACTACTTCTGGCGTTTGGAAGTTCTCCTCTGGGCTCAGTAACCACGAAAAGTCAAAGGAGTTCACGCCGATGCTAAACCGTGTAGAGCCAAATGCATCCATTTCCGCTCCCGCCTCAAAGCCCCCGCTGTAGACGAGGCTAAAGCCGAATGCCTCTCCATAGCATTCCGTTGTCTCCCGAGTGACCAATGCAGTAAAAGGATTGAGTTGATGGCTGCTCATGCCCCTTTTACTATCAATTCGGGTTTCACCTTGAAGAATCGGTTTGCGGGTGATATTTCCCTCCCGAGCCCATGCTCCCGAAAGATACATGAACTCTAAATCGCTTTTACCCGAAAAATCGACACAAGCACTTAGTGCACGAAGGAGCCTAAGATTCTTTTCCCCTGCATTACTCAAACGAGCCGAACGAGCGATTACGTTTCGATCCGCGAAGACGGTGTAAAGAAGAACAACTTTAAGACCTGAAAAGTCATCTTTTAACTCCAGTTCCAACGTATCCGCTTCGTCTTCATTTTCGGTATATACGGCCGGAAGTCCGGTTAATGATGGCTTTCCCTTGATGATCCGGTAACCGTCGTACTTTAACTCCGTGATACGAGTTCCATCCTCAAGTTCTACTTGATACGCAGGGTTACGGAAGTCCCCACTCCCATACTGCGGGTACTCTTGCGGTAGCCGATCCAATCCAGCCGTCGCAGAAGTGTGAAGCAATAGATCGGTCATTGATTCGCGGTGCTTCAGCCTATCTCCCCAATATACATGCACAGGAAATCCATCCACAATCTGAATAATATAACTCATGCCCGACGACTGTAGATGAAACAGCCCCGTTTGCTCTTGAACAATGATACCCATTGGAAAAACAACCCCTCCCTCTAGATCATACCCCTCGGAAATCCGCACCTAAAAAAGGACATAGAAGAACCTTTTCGTAACACCACCAACTAAGTTCACATGGTGTAAAGCTTGATAAGCTCCTCATTAGTCGCAATAGGTTCTACAGAAATGATATATTAAACTAAGATATGAAGTACATGGCATGGTACTCACTATTTATGTTATAATGCTTGATAATTTACATAAGGAGATTTAGCGTGATAGAATATTTGCCACGTAGTAAACAGCATTCTGAATTGTATCTAACTCAGTTTGGCATAGAG
>NZ_WUDQ01000150.1:0-7853 GCF_009827695.1 Paenibacillus sp. OT2-17
TGCTGGAGCCGACGGTATCATGGTGGAAGTCCATCCAAACCCAGCAGTCGCTTTGTCCGATGCTCAGCAACAGCTGAACATTCCTGAGTTCCACAACTTCCTGTCTGAAGTCAAAGAATCCGGTTTATTCAAAGCGTAAAACTAATTTTATGCCGGGATTCATAAACCGCTTTCATTTTCTCGGACAATGATGTAAAATTGAATCAGGATTGTGACTGATCATGCAGGCAAAACCTAAATGTATATATGCTCGACTTTTGTTGAGGCATATATATGTTTAGGTTTTTTTTATGCCTAAATCTTGAATAAAAAGAATACCTACATGGTTATAATCCTAAAAAAACATCATAGGAACGTTCAGAGAGGGGAACAGAAATGAGAGAAAGAAAAGGGTTAAGCATTTTTTTATTAGCCATGATTTGTATTTTGATCATCAGTGGCTGTAGTAGTAAGGCTCCCGCCGTTGTGAAGGATGAAAGCGCTGCTCCAACAGAAAAACAAACGGAAAATAAAGTAGAAAATAAAGCAACCAAGGCCAGAACGGTAATCACTACCGATGGAGAAGTAGATGATATGAACTCTGTCATTCGCTTTCTTCTTTACTCCAATGAAATGGATTTGTCCGGGATTGTACTGACTAGCTCCGTATATCATTATGCAGGTGATGAAAAGGCTGGCATCAAGCCATTTAGATGGACCGGAACACAATGGGTAACGGACATGATTGATGCCTACGGAGAGATTTATCCCAACTTAATCAAACATGCCGAGGGATATCCAAAGCCTGAATATATCAAGAGCGTTACCAAAATAGGTAACATTTCAAATAAAGGTGAAATGGACAAAGAAACGGAAGGCTCCAATTTCCTTAAAACACTTTTCCTGGACGATGACAAAAGAGATTTGTACGTACAAACTTGGGGTGGAACAAATACCACGGCCAGAGCTTTAAAGTCCATTGAAGACGAATATAAAAATACAGATCAATGGGAAACGATTCGAAAAAAAGTAAGTGATAAACTCGTACTGTACATCATTCTGGACCAGGACGATAGCTACAATAATTACATCGCTAAAAATTGGCCTGATATCAGAATTATTAATGATCAATCTAACTTCTGGCATTTCGCTTATGCTTGGAAAATGCACACAGAAGAAGTAAACAGCAAGTTGCACGGGGAATGGAACTTCAAAAATATTAAAGATGGTCATGGCAAGTTGCTCAATATGTATGCCTTGATGGGCGATGGCAATATCATCAAAGGCGAGTTGGATGAAGAACAAAGAGGCAGTGAAGCCTACTTAAAGAAAAATCCACAATACGACAAGTATGACTTTATTTCTGAAGGTGATTCTCCATCCTTCTTCTATTTAATTGATAACGGATTGCGGAGTATGGAAAACCCAACCTATGGTGGCTGGGGAGGTCGTTTCGGTGTCGTTAACGATAAATTATTTAGAAATACCGTGTTAGATTATGATGTGCATACGAAAAAATTCGAAGCAGAGTATTCTCTGATGCGTTGGTTTGATGATATTCAAAATGACTTTGCTGCTCGTGCAGATTGGGCTATTGCATCCGACTACAAAGATGCCAACCACAATCCAACGTTGACCATTAAAGAAGGATTAGACCTAACCGCTAGTCCAGGGGAGAAAATAACCCTGCATGCAGAAGGTTCAGATCCCGACGGTAATCAATTGACCTATAAATGGTGGAGATATTTTGAAGCAGACACGTATGAGGATTCTAAAGTAAAACCAGCACAAGTTAAACCTGAATTGCTGGGGGAAATGCAGCTTGGGCTTCATCGAGAAGTAGCTAAAGGCGAGAAAGTAAACACGATTGACTTGCAAGGTAGTGATACGAATGCAGTTAGTTTCACAGTTCCTGCAGATGCTAAGTCAGGGAATACGCTTCATATCATTGCAGAAGTACAGGACAATGGAAAACATCCTTTAAAGCATTATCAACGTGTGATTGTAACCGTAAAATAATTGAACACAACACCCAATAAAATTAGGCTCATGGAATAACACTCCATGGGCCTGTTTATTTTTGCACATTGGAACTCAGACAATCTCTATACACGTTTAATGCTTTTTTCAGTCAAAGGAACATAATATCCTTTGCCATTCGGACCCATAGCAAATTTATTGCGAAGATGAATTAGATTAGGGCCGAATTTCGCCTCTAATTGTTCACGGAACTCATATAGGATTTCCATGATATAAATATCATGAATAATCACTTCTGTAATCGGCATCACCAGACCCGGATGCAACGTCCATGCAGCGCGGCTGTCATCACCAAGTGAAAGTATGCCAGCTACGACCTCCCGGTCGTCTACGCTAAGTACAATCCACCGACCACCAATTTCAGACGTAATCTCCTCACTCATATCATGGCGGTAAACAGTAGCGAAATCAAAATTAAGCTCCCCATACGCTACAATGATCACTTCAATTCCTTGTTGAGCGACTTGCTCTAAGGCATCTCGGAACACCTCGGCATCCTCTTTCCAAATTTCCAATAAAATTCGGTGTTTTGCTCCCTTTACCCCTTCATTTATGCGATTGATAATGGCTTCATACCCCGAAATATTCCAAATATTCTCTCTATTTTGAAATGATGCTGTGTACTGCTCCAAACTCTCTTGCGCCACATTGAAAATCTGCTCTGCTTTGCGTTTTCTCTGGGCAATCAATTCATGTGGCGGGAGCGGCACATACAGAGGCGTATTTTCTTGACTGACCATGATATCCCCACGGTTGACCATTCCAGACAAAACCTCGTAAATTTTGGATCTCGGTACCCCGGAATTCAATGAAACGGCGTATCCCGAAAGTGGAGAGCTTTCCAATAAGGTCACATATGCCTTGGCTTCATATTCACTAAAATTCAAATCCCGTAGAATTTCTAATATATTTGGTTTTGGTTTCATGACGTCTTCTCCTCAATTCGTGTTCATCCTTACTATATCACTTCCCCTTGACAAAAACTGATATACACACTATCTTTTTAGTAACGTTTTTATAGTAGTCACTTTAGTAGCTACTATTATCATTTCACAGGGAATTACCTCAGGGAGGATTTAACTTGAACAAAGTCATAGCTCATCACAGCGAAAGCAGCCGGATTTACTACGGTTCTACGATTCTGGCCCTATTGATCTGGAGTACATCGTTTATTGCCACCAAAGCAGCCTACACGACGTTCCCCCCTCTTACCTTGGGTCTATCCAGATTTATTATAGCTTCCGTTGTGCTAGGTATCGTTTTGCTGATTAAAAAAGAACATATCAAAGTAAAGCCAAAAGATTTGGCTACGATTTCGTTTAGTGGTGTTTTGGGAATCACTCTCTATTTTTCAATGGAGAATATAGGGGTTAGCTTGACTACCGCTTCCAACGCAGCATTAATTGTTGCATCATATCCCGCAATTACATCGCTGCTTGAACTTATTTTGTATAAAGTGAAAATATCCAAATATAAAATTTGCGGTATAGCATTGGCCATGATCGGGGTATATTTCTTGACTTCAGTTGGCGAAAGCTCGGATAGTAAGAATCAACTAATCGGAAATTTAATATTGATTGGAACGGGTTTTGCGTGG
The DNA here is from genome assembly GCF_009827695.1 of Paenibacillus sp. OT2-17. NCBI lineage: Bacteria > Bacillati > Bacillota > Bacilli > Caryophanales > Paenibacillaceae > Paenibacillus > Paenibacillus sp. OT2-17. The sequence continues at coordinate 3,617 of NZ_WUDQ01000150.1, forward strand.
GCGTTTTACACTTTCATGACGCGCAAGGTAGTGGACAAATATCCGCCTGTGACGTTATCTTTTTATCAAACTGTTGCAGGAAGTATCTTTTTTATACCGTTGGCTCTATTAGAAAAGGATAGTTGGCAGGCTCCGACAACAGGATCGTTTATGTTGTTAGTATATCTGGGCGTATTCTGCTCCGTCATCGCATTTTTGCTTTACAATTACGGATTAATCAAGCTGTCACCGAGCAGTTCCGTTTCTCTGATGAATTTGGTTCCGATATTTGGAGTCTTATTTTCTGTGTTACTTTTGCAAGAAACGATTACATGGCGCCAAATCATTGGTGGTTTGGTCGTCATTATAGGTGTCCTACTGAGTGCTCATCAAACGAACCGTACCTAAAATGATAGATTGCACACTAGTTATAAAAGTTAAGATAAGCATCGTTGTTATAGGTATTAGCGCTACAGTACAAGGGCGAGTGACCTCACCAAAAGTTTCTCGCCCAGTCGGTTGCATTTATGCAGTCGGCTTTTTTTCTTTTATATAAAAAAGGTGGTTATATTGATTGATGAGGTTATCCATAATTACAGACTGTCTGAGCACACTGGCATGATTAAAGCCATGTTTTGCTTGCAAAATATACAGCTTTTGACGAGCTTTCTCAAGCTGTTGACGCAAAATGTCGTCTCTTATCATAATATATCCCTCCTTGTCATATTATCAGTGTAGAGGGTTATGAATAAGTATACTAAAAGTAAAGGTTTGGGATAATTATCTAATCGCACAAAAAAAGACCTGCTCTATGAGCTCTAAGGTTGTCCTCTTAGACAATCCTGTGTGATTCGCTTATCCGGCAGAATGAATATCCTGATCCGTTACGTTCTTCCTGGCTGAAACCGGGAACACGTTTTTTCCCTTCGCCCATAGCAACAACGCTGCAAGCAGCAGTATGCCACCGTTTAACACAAAGATCCAGCGGATTGGCATCCAGCTGCCAAGCATACCGCCAATCAACGGCCCCGCCATGGTCGCGAGTTGAGTAGCTGATTGGCTCAAGCTAAAGGCTCGTCCGCGAAACTCCGGCTTGGTGACCTCCACAGTCATTGCGTTGATAGCCGGCATGACGGACGCATAAAACAATCCATATCCAAACCGAAGCGCACCAAAACCAACAAAGTTGGTTACAAAAAATTGTAAGATGTTCCCGATTCCCGAACCGATCAGTCCAATCAGCAGCACGTGTGCAAATCCGGTCCGGCCTCCAATCCGTCCCCATCGGGGAGCCATGAGCACCGCCGCAATACCAACGGCTGAGAATACAATCCCGGAACTTAAAGACGCCCGGCTACGGTCAACTCCCATTTCAAGCACATATACCGTAATTAACGGTTCCAATATCATGACGGAAAAGGTACTTAATCCCGCCAGAATAAGCAAAAAGCACAAAGGCCGATTAGCAATAGCCTCCTTGATATCATCACGAACATGCGAGCGGGTACTGGTTCCCTTGAAGCTGTCCTCTCTAGCGCCAAAAGTCGCGATTAACGCAGATACCAGCACAAGAGCTGCAGAGAAAAAAAAGGCATTCCGATTGCCATAATAATGGCTCACTACACCGCCAATCAGCGGACCTATAATGCTGCCTGTCGCCCCAGCGGTCGCCATAATACCGAGTGCATAGCCGGTTTTCTCCTCAGGCGAGCCCGTTCCGACCAGCGCAATCGCAGCAGGAATAAACCCGGATAGAAGGCCTTGAAACAACCGTACTCCTACGAACACATACGGATCTGTCACAAAAGCACATATCAGGTACAACACCGCCAGGCTAAAGCCTGAACGAATCAACATCGGCTTACGTCCATACTTATCTGCAAGCGAACCCCAAAATGGGGCAATCAGCGCGCTGGCTAAAAAAGTGACTCCAAAGGCAATCCCCGACCACAGTTCCAGATGATCATTTACGCCCATTTCCGTATTCAGAAAAATAGGTAAAAACGGAATAGACACGGAATAGGCCATGCTGCAAAACAATACTCCAATCCACAAAATGACCAGGTTTCGCTTCCAATATAGATGCATGATGCCACACGTCCCTTCTGCTCATTCCATTATTACCCTCTAAATTAGAAAAGTCTACCGCCCAGCTCATCCTTCAATCGTGGAACAACCGTGCAGAAGCTGATATAATCGAATGGAATGGAGATGATGACATGGCTAAGAAGAGAAATTCGTCTTCCCCTGCTCCTGCGGCTCAGGACAAACCTGCTACGTTAAAAGATCTGTTGAGTCAGGATGTGCTGAATAAGCTTAAGGCTCAAGCCAATGAAGCCCAAGCAGAACAGGACAAGCGTAAAGAAGACGAACGGCAGCGTGCCGTCGAAGCAAAAAAAGCTGAACAGAAGAAGCTGGATAACAACTTCGAGCATCTACTGAATAACAGCAATTTGGACTGGCACAAATATAAATAAGCCAAAACCACAACGGTTTTGGCCTATCTTTACGCTTTATGTTATAGCCAGTCACGAATATGTTGTACTGAGTACAGCACCCCTACCCAAACCGGCAGACTGAACGCCATACCCCATATGAGACCTTTCGCCAGCTTTTTGTCTACCTCCATCATGATCCTGCCCCTTTCCTTGGGAATAGCAGCAGTATGGGTCAAGAATACGGCTTTCAAACCCGTATTTCCTTATCCCCAGCAAAAAAGGTATGATAGAAAATGGAAAAGTGTTCTGCGCTGCCCCCAAACTATAATTTAGGATGTTACACCATCCAACCTTTCAGGAGGAATATCAATGAACCGAAAAACGATACGCCCATGGTACACGCTGTGCCTGCTGGCCATCATGCTCGTGCTGGTTGCTGGATGCGGCACAAAAGCGGCCGATGTGGAAGCTGCCAGCCGGACAAGCACTACAACTCCTGCTGCGACTAAAGACAAAAGCAAGGCTGTTTCCCATCCGATTGTCACGATTGTCATGAATGATGGCAAGAAAATTAAGCTTGAGCTGTATCCGGAAGTAGCACCGAACACGGTTAACAACTTCATTTCTTTGGTGCAAAAGGGAGCCTATAACGGTACCATTTTCCACCGTGTCATCCCAGGCTTTATGATTCAGGGTGGTGATCCGCAAGGTAACGGTACAGGTGGCCCCGGCTACAGTATCAAAGGCGAATTCAAGAGCAATGGTGTTAACAATACACTCAAACATACACGTGGCGTATTATCCATGGCCCGCTCAGCGGATCTGGATTCGGCCGGATCGCAATTTTTCATCATGGTTGCCGATGCGGACTACCTCGACGGTCAATATGCCGCTTTCGGTAAAGTAACGTCCGGGTTGGATGTGGTCGATGCTATCGTCAATTCCAAACGAGATAGCAATGACAAACCCATCAAACCGGCTACGATGAAAAAAGTCACTGTGGATACGCTGGGTAAAAAATATCCAGCTCCAGTCAAAGTAAAGTAAGACATCAAATCAGTCTTTCAAAACGGGATAACAGCAACGACCTTGTGCATACGCATGAGGTCGTTTTTGCTTATCCCCTGATGCTTTCTAAGCTGCTGTCTCTGTGATGTAGTAAGAGTATATACACAAAAGGAAGCGTTTTCAATCATTATTTTTAAAGTTTTTTACTGTTAAATGGGTCTGTCAGCGTTCGACAAAAAAGCTACTGTATGAGCAGTAAATTCGTCTAATTGGACTTAGTCTCGACTGAACGAATACCTTCCATCTCTTGCAGCAGTGACAGCAGTTCCTCCACTCCCTCTGACCGGGACAGCTTTACAAGCATATGAATAACCAACTGCTCACCATTATTGATGCGCTCGACGTGAAAGCTGTGAATCGTCAGCTTCTTGTGCTCCAGCAGTTCTTTGATCCGATTCAGCACGCCCGGCTCATTGTCGACCTGAACAACTACTTGTCGCGTGGACGGAGTAGCCATCTGATAAAAACGACTATGGAGCAAGGACTGAGCCGCTAAAATAAACAGCGTTACACCTGCACCAAGCCCATACATCCCTGCACCTACGGCAATACCGATTCCGGCGGTAGTCCAGATGCCTGCGGCAGTGGTCAGCCCTTTGATTCTATTTTTTTGTGTAAAAATCATCCCTGCGCCAATAAAGCCGACTCCACTTATAACCTGTGCTGCTATTCTGGAAGGGTCCAGCGACAGGTTCGACCAGACGGTTTGATCCTGAAAACCATATTTGGATACCACCATCATGAGCGCTGCG
>NZ_WUDQ01000151.1:0-7815 GCF_009827695.1 Paenibacillus sp. OT2-17
GACAGGTAGCCAATGAGGTGCGCGAGGCGATTGAAGAAGTCGTTAACCGTAAGCAGGACGAGTTCACGAAAGCAGAAACGAATGAGCGTCTGCAAGCGGAAAAGATCGACGTTACGCTGCCTGGACGCGCGTTGCCGCAAGGTGGACTGCACCCGCTCAACAAAGTGATTGAGCAAATCGAGGATATTTTTACAGGTATGGGCTATCGAGTGGCTGAAGGCCCACAGGCAGAGACGGATTATTATAACTTCGAAGCATTGAACCTGCCTAAAAATCACCCCGCACGGGATATGCAGGATTCATTTTACCTGACCGAGGATCTGTTGATGCGTACCCATACGTCACCGGTTCAGATTCGTGCGATGGAAGCGATGAAGGGCGAAACGCCTATTAAGGTTATCTGTCCGGGTACAGTTTTCCGACGTGATGATGACGATGCAACGCATTCTTTTCAATTCCACCAAATTGAAGGGCTTGTCATTGGAAAAGACATTCGTATGAGTGATTTGAAAGGAACCTTACTTCAATTTGCACGCGAAATGTTCGGAGAATCGACCGAAATCCGTTTGCGACCAAGCTTCTTTCCGTTCACAGAGCCGAGTGCTGAAGTAGACGTGACTTTTGTGAAGAAAAATGGCGAACGTGTATGGATCGAAATTTTGGGCTGTGGCATGGTCCATCCGAAAGTGCTGGAGATGGGCGGTTTTGATCCCGAGGTGTACAGCGGCTTTGCATTCGGTATGGGTGTAGAGCGGATTGCTATATTGAAATACGGTATCGACGATATTCGTCATTTTTATAACAGTGACCTGTCGTTCCTGAAACAGTTTGCGCGTCAATAAACAACTATATCAAGGGAAGTGAACCCATATGAAAGTATCATTCGAGTGGCTGTCCGAGTATGTATCGCTGGATCAGGTAAGCGCGGAGGAGCTAGCAGAGAAAATCACCCGTTCGGGTATAGAAATTGATGAGGTCGAGCAGCGCAATCAAGGGATTACTGGCGTCGTTGTCGGCTATGTTAAAAGCAAGGAAAAGCATCCAGATGCTGATAAGCTGAATGTATGTATTGTCGATGCAGGTCAAGAGGAAGATCTGCAAATCGTGTGTGGTGCCAAAAACGTGGATGCAGGTCAAAAGGTTCCTGTTGCAGTTGTAGGGGCAAAGTTGCCGGGAGATTTCCACATTAAAAAAGCCAAGCTACGCGGTGTTGTATCCATGGGCATGATCTGCTCGGCCAAAGAACTGGGCATGAATGACAAGCTGCTTCCAAAGGAATTGCAAGAAGGTATTTTGGTGCTGCCTGAGGATGCTGAAATTGGTATGCCAATTACGAAGCTGCTGGCGCTGGATGATCAGGTACTGGATTTTGATCTGACACCCAACCGTTCGGATTGCCTGAGCATGCACGGAGCAGCATATGAAGTGAGTGCGATTCTGGGACGTGACATTTCGCTGGCTGATCCGGCTAAGGATCTGGTGGAAATTAGCGATGCAGCAGCAGATCATCTGTCCGTGAAGGTAGATACTCCTGAACTGTGTACGCACTATGCGGCCCGTTATATCACAGGTGTAAAAGTGGGGGCTTCCCCGTTATGGATTCAAAACCGTCTGATGGCGGCAGGTGTTCGTCCGATCAACAACATCGTAGATATTACGAACTACGTCATGCTGGAATACGGTCAGCCGCTGCATGCTTTTGATGCGGATAAGCTAGAAAATGGAAATATTGAAGTTCGACTCGCTCGTGCCGGCGAAACATTGATTACACTTGACGATCAGGAGCGTAAGCTGGAGCCGCATATGCTGCTGATTACAGACGGTGTGAAACCAATTGCATTGGCAGGCGTGATGGGTGGAGCCAACTCCGAGGTTACGGATGCGACGGTCAGCATTGCGCTGGAATCTGCGAAGTTTGACGGCGGTACAGTTCGCAAAACATCCCGTCAACTTGGACTGCGTTCGGAAGCAAGTCTGCGTTTTGAAAAAGAGGTTGATCCAGGAGCTGTTGTGCCTGCTGTGAATCGTGCAGCTGCGCTGATTCAGCGTTATGCGGGAGGCACTGTACACCAGGGCATCGTAGAATCTGCGTCTGCAAAAGCTGAAAACCGCATTATCAAGCTGTCGCTAGATAAAATAAACCGATATTTGGGAACCGAACTGTCTTTGCTTGAGGTGAAAACGATTTTCGGTAGACTTCATTTCGGATGTGGCGACGCAGAGCAAGGGGTACTGGAAGTTGAAGTACCTACACGCCGTGGAGATATTACCATTGACGTGGACTTAATCGAAGAGGTAGCTCGTCTGTATGGTTACGACAATATCCCGACCACGCCGATTGAAGGGCCGACAACTCCGGGAGCTTTGACAGCATCGCAATCATTGCGCCGCTCCCTGCGCAGATTGCTGGCTCATGGTGGTTGGCAGGAGACGATCAGTTACTCTTTTGTACATCCGCAAAGTACGGGGTTATTTAATGCCCTGACAGAAGGTAGTCATCCGGTACGTTTGGCTATGCCTATGAGCGAAGACCGTAGTGTTTTGCGTACGAGTATCATTCCACAGATGCTGGATACAGCAGTGTACAACATGAATCGCAAGCAAGACAATCTGGCGATTTTTGAGATGGGAACGGTATTTTATACAGAGGAACAAACATTAACCCGTCAGCCGCAGGAAATTCAAGTGCTTAGTCTACTGCTGACTGGGGTACGCCGTGAAAAACAATGGAATATTGGTGCTGTAAAGGTTGATTTCTTTGATATTAAAGGCGCGCTTGAAACGGTGTTTGACTATTTCGGGTTGAGTGCCAGCATTCGTTATGTGGCTGACCAACCGCAAAGCTACCATCCGGGCCGTTCCGCTTCGGTATGGCTGGATGTGAATGGGAACTCTCAACGGATCGGTACCATTGGGCAGATTCATCCGGAGCTTCAACAATCTTATGGGCTGAATGATACGTATGTAGCGGAAATTGCGTTGCAACAGGTCGTTGAACACGCAAACTCTCATATTCAGTTCAGAGAGCTGGCTCGCTTCCCATCCGTGGAACGTGACATTGCCCTCGTGGTAAATAAAGACGTTGAGGCAGGTGAACTGCTTCGTGTTATTCACGCTGCAGGCGGAGAGCTATTGCAGGATGCGCGAGTGTTTGATGTATTTACAGGCAGTAAGCTTGGTGAAGATAAGAAGAGTGTAGCTATCTCTCTGACCTATCGTCATTGGGAACATACGTTGACGGATGAAGAGATCAATGCGGCGCATACTCCTGTCGTTACTTCTCTGGAACAAACTTTTGGAGCGGAATTGAGAAAGTAGCAGGAAATGCGGGAAGCTGTATCGAATCTTAGTGACAGAGGTTCGATACGGCTTTTTGGCCTATCATCATAGGAGCTCTCTTACTCTGATATTTACCCGCTGCGGGGAAGCCGGACTAATAAGGTTGAACGCTTCACGGAAGGCGGGTTACCATAGTACCGGACACACCTTAGAATCAACATACAGTAGTATTGAAGGAGGGCATAATTGTGACTACACCAGATCGTACTCGCGTCACTGTAGAGATCTACGGTACTTCTTATAAACTCGTCGGCAGCAATACCGATTATATGAAGCAGGTTGCCAATTACGTGGATGAGCGTATGCACAGCATTTCTCAAGCTCATTCGCGTCTGGATATGCCCCGAATTGCCGTGCTGGCTGCGGTTCATATGGCAGAGGAAGCTGTACAAATCCAGGAAATTCAGAGTCATATGAACCGCTTAGCAGCGGAACGAGCAGAGCTCCGGGGAGATCTGGCGCAACTCCAGACGGCTCTAGGGGAACAGCAGCAAAAAAATACAGATATGCATCAATCTCTTATTCAACTAAAGGAAGAAAAGGAAGCAACGCAGAAGAAGCTGATGGAAACCGAATCTGTATCAGCCAAGGAGATTGCCCAATTGAAGGCAAAGCTGGAACAGCAGGAGAAAAGAGCGGCTGAACTTGAAAATGGACAAAAACAAGCTAAACGTGAATTAGAGGAGTCTCGTCAAGAAGCTTCTCGCAAGCTGAAAGAGCAGCAGGAGGCGGCCAATGCTCGTATCCGGCAGATAGAAGAGCAGATGAAGAAGGAAGTGGCTGAAGCGGCTAAACAGGCTGAAGCCAAGCTGTCAGCTGCAGAGAAGACTCATCAGGAGCAAAAGCGTACAGAACTGGACAAGCTGCGATCTGCTTTGCAGCAAGAGCATAGCAAGAAGGTAAGCGAATGGCAGACCAAGTGCTCCGGGCTGAATGAGCAGCTGGAGCAGGAACGTAAACAGGCTGAATTGGCGTTGAATGAAGAAAAGCTACAGCATCAGGAAGCGCAGAAACGAGCTGATGAAGCTGCACTGGAGCAGGAGATTCGGGTTGAGGAGCTTCAGGAACAATTAGAACAAGTACAGGCAGGCAGTACAGAGCTTTCTTCTCGTCTGGGAGAGGCTCAAGAGCAAGCAAGAGTACTGAAGCAACAACAGTCCGAGCTGGAGTCTGTACTGGAAACTCAACGACAGGTTGCGATAGAGCGAGAGCAGGCAGATACGCTTGCGCGTGAAGAACTGCAAAGCCGATATGATCAATTAGAAGCTGAAGCCAAGGCTACGCAGCAGCAGACGGCTAAGCTGGAGGAAGAACAGCGGCGGATGCAGAAGCTGATGGAGCAAGCTCACGTATCTTCTCGCAAGCTGCAAAGTGAGCTGGCTACGCTAGCTGAAAGCGAGAAGTCATGGAAAAAACTTGCAGAAGAACGCCAGTTGGCAGTTGATGAGCTGGAGCTCTCCCTGCTGGAAGCACGTGAACAGAAGGAAGCGATACAGGAGCAATTACAGCACACAGCGGCTGAGCTCGAAGCTATTAATGATAAATTTGCTTCACAACAGCAACGGCTAGTTCAACTCGAAGCGAGAATCAAGGAGCTTTCACCTGAGCTGATTCGTGTTCAGGATGAGCTTGAGAAAGCCAAAGTCCGAGAGCAAGAGGGAGCGAAGGCGTATCAATCGCTTCAGGAGCAATATGGAAGCATGAAGAGCCGAGCTGGACAGCTGGAGCAAAACATCAAGCAGCTTCAACAGGAAGATCACGAACGGCGGAGTAAACTGGAACGTGCTGAGGAAGAATCTCTGGAGTGGCAACTTAAATACGATCAGTTGAAGGCAGAAGCGGAACGTCTGGAAGCTGAAGATGCTGCCCGTAAGGAAGAATTTGCATCTTGGGAACGTGAAATAGCGGTAACAGTTGAACAAAAGGAACAGCTTCAGGAGGAGACTCGTTTGGCGGTTGAAGCTGCCAAAACGGCGAAAGCTGAACAGCAGTCCATAGAGCAGGAACGAATGGCCTTGCAGTCTGAATTGGACGAAGTGGGTCAAAAATATGAAATGGCGGCGCATCAGCTTCGTTTGTTACAAGTACAACAGGACGTAGATCGGGAAAATACGGAGAAGATTTTTACAGAATTACGTCAATTACAGGAAGAATACACTAAGCTTCAAACGGAGTACAATGAATGGATTGAACTTATCGAACAGGATCAGTAGATACGGATTATAAATGTATGGCAATCCCCGGCTGCTCATCGCCGGGGATTGTTTGCTTATTGTATCCACTCAGAAGTGTTTATGACAAAAAGCTGTCCTTTGGCAGACGAAATCTGCTTCGGGACAGCTTTGCCGGGAGGGTCTACTGAAATTATTTCCCGTCTTTGCGACCGGCTTCAAACGGTGTCGATACCGGAATGAACAGGTCGATAATCCCGATAACCAATGCAGCGAGCAATGCGCCCAGAACGGAAACACTGACATTGGTCACCACATACTGAGCGATCCAGATAACCAGAGCGCTCACTAGAAAACCTACGATACCGCGTCCAAATGGAGAAACGCGTCGGCCGAACACTGCCTCGATGATGTAACCAACCAAGGCAATGACAATGGCAAGAATCAGCGCGCTCCAAAAGCCGCCTACACTAAATCCGGGAACGATCCAGCTTACGACCATCAGCACCAGAGCGGCAACGATGAAACGTACAATGTGCCCGAGAATGCTCACGGAATAACCTCCTTTGTTTTTTGAATTTACAGGGTTAGACAAAGGTTAGTGTGTGGCATGAAGAGCTTTCTTATGTGTAAAACAGAGTTGGCAAATAGCGTAAGTTTGCTGCTTTCGGTATAATATAGATATAAGTGAAAGGAGTAGTGAAGTTGGACTCTAAAATTTTCAAAACCCTTGAATATCAAAAAATTCTAAATAAACTAAGTCACTATGCCCAAACGGCAACGGGACAACAGACAGCCCTTCGACTACAGCCCAGCGATGATTTGGAGCATATCAAGAAAATGCTGAAAGGCACGGATGAGGCTTATGCTGCTGATCGCCTCAAAGGAGTGCCTTCATTTAACGGAGTAGTAGATATCACTCCGGCGGTGAAGCGTGCCCGTATTGGTGGAACGTTAAGCCCGCAGGAGTTGCTCGGCATTCGGACAACAGTTCAGGCCGCACGCCGTATACAGGTATACGTGACAAGTTTGCATGAGGAAAATCCTGTCGAAACATTGCTGTATTGGAGTGAGCAGCTTTCGGAGCAGAGAGGTTTGGAAAACTCCATTAAAGGCTGTATTGACGAGAATGCAGAGGTGCTGGATTCTGCCAGCACAGAGCTTTCTCAAATCCGTCGGGAGCTGCGCTCGGGAGAAGTGCGTATTCGTGAAAAGCTGGATTCCATGATTCGTTCCTCAACTGTCTCCAAAATGCTTCAAGATCAGTTGATTACGATTCGCGGAGATCGGTTTGTGATCCCGGTTAAGGCCGAATACCGTTCTTATTTTGGCGGAATTGTTCATGATCAATCCGGGTCTGGTGCAACATTGTTTATCGAGCCTGAATCCATCGTAGCCATGAACAATAAGCTGAGGGAAACAAGGCTGAGAGAAGAGCGTGAAATTGAAGTCATTTTACAAAAGCTGACCGCACTCGTCGCAGAACAAGCAGATATGTTGCTGTATGATGTGGACATTTTGGGCAATCTTGATTTTATTTTTGCAAAAGCGCGTCTCGCCCGTGAAATGAAGGCAACCTTACCTTTAATGAATGACCGCGGATATTTAAAGCTGAAAAAGGGCAGACATCCTCTAATTCCGTTGGAGCAGGTTGTTCCCATTGATGTGGAGTTAGGCAATTCATACACCTCTATTATCGTTACCGGACCGAACACAGGGGGGAAAACCGTTACCCTGAAAACCATTGGCCTACTTAGCTTGATGGCGATGTCTGGACTGTTTGTACCTGTTGAGGATGAAAGCCAGCTGTGTGTATTTGATGCAATCTATGCCGATATTGGTGACGAGCAGAGCATTGAGCAAAACTTGAGTACATTTTCCAGTCACATGACCAATATCATTAGCATCCTGAAAAATATGACGCCAAAAAGTCTTGTATTGCTTGACGAAGTGGGGGCAGGAACGGACCCCGCAGAAGGTTCGGCTCTGGCTGTATCTATTTTGGAGCATATACATGCCATGGGTTGCCGCATGGTTGCGACGACTCACTATAGTGAATTGAAGGCGTATGCCTATGAGCGCAAAGGAATTATTAATGCAAGCATGGAGTTTGATGTCGCTACATTAAGCCCGACTTACCGCCTTCTGGTCGGTGTACCCGGACGAAGTAATGCATTTGCCATTGCCGAGCGATTGGGATTGCCAGGGCGTATTTTAGACTATGCCCGTGGTGAGGTAACGGAAGAAGACCAGCGCGTTGAGCACATGATCGCGTCACTGGAGCAGAACCGTTTGACAGCTGAGC
>NZ_WUDQ01000152.1:0-7787 GCF_009827695.1 Paenibacillus sp. OT2-17
GTTCACATGCCCCATTCATAGCGAGTCACTGCCTTCCAGCACCTCATCACGGATACGGTCGCGTCTCGCCAAAACCCGCTGGCTTATCTTTTCGTCAAAAGCGCCTAATATTTGTGTTGCCAGCAGCCCTGCATTCGTAGCACCTGCCTTACCGATTGCCACAGTGGCAACCGGAATACCACCCGGCATCTGCACAATGGAGAGCAGGGAGTCCAGACCGTTCAGAGCCTTCGACTGAACAGGCACACCAATGACCGGCAAGGATGTCTTCGCAGCCACCATCCCTGGCAGATGCGCAGCCCCACCCGCTCCAGCAATAATGACCTTTAGTCCACGCCCGGCGGCCTCTTCTGCAAAACGAAACATTAAATCCGGTGTACGATGGGCTGAAACTACTTTTTTCTCATATCCGATTTCAAGCTCGTCCAGCACAGCACATGCATGCTGCATGGTGTCCCAGTCTGATGTGCTGCCCATAATGACAGCGACCTGCACTGACATGTCCTTCACTCCCTGTTTATCAATAAGCGCCAAAAATCCGGCACTCGAAAATAACGTTATTTTCAAGACACCGGACTACGAAAAAACAAACGACAGAGCCTCTTAAAGGCATGCCAAAAGCAAGCCTCTTCCACCGCATCCAATGCGGCTTCAGCCGTATGTCTCCCGTAGTCCGGAAATTTAAGGTTTCCAGGTAGAAACTTCCGGGCCATATCCCCGGCATTATACGAGTTAGCATTGTGCCTATTCCATACCCAACGATATTCTTTACAAGTATGATCGTGGTCAGTTTCGGCTCAAACATGTGTACCTTATTAAATTGTACCTAAAGTTCATTTTTTATCGACAATACACTTCCTAGTTTAACAATTCCCTACACCTTATGTCAACTTGAAAACGAACATTATAATAACCATACAATAGAATGTTCGTGTTTAACAAAATCAACACCCTTATATACCCACAGGTCAGGACTATTGTATTATATTTAGCTATCGCTCCCCTCCCCTGATAACAGCGACCGCAACGCATCCCACTGAAAAAAATAAAAGTCGGCACTCCCTATACAGGCAGTAAACCGACTTTTACTTTTTTATTCAGTTATTTTACGACCAGCACAGGAATACGCGCATGCTGCACCACATTGTGGCTTACGCTACCCAATACGAATTCACGGATACCACCTAAACCGCGGCTACCAATCACAATCACATCGAAGTCATTCTCATTGGCATAATCCAAAATGACTTCGGCTGGCGAACCTTGAATGAGCTCCACCTTGGCATCTACGCCTTGCTCAGCAAGCCGCTTTTTAACTTCATCCGTAGTTTGTTCGGCCAAATCATAATATTCTTTATTCACCGAAGCTGGAATAGGAGCCAAACCCTCGCCCATAAAAATCCGTGGAAAATCAAATGCTGTTACCACCTCAAGCTGCGAGGACGGTGATGCCTTGACCAATTCAGTCGCCTTCAACAAAGCCTTGTTGGATGCATCCGAACCGTCATAAGCAAGCAATATTTTTGAAAATAGCATAATACGCACCTCTTCCTCATTCAGTTTGTTGATTCAAAGCATAAATATGTATTCCTGTTGTTGTTCATGCCATGTCATCACTGGATGGCTGGAGTAGTCTTCTCACTCATCATTAAACTTCCCTATGAGAACCTAAACTCCTCCCCTTTACCGCAAAAAATACCCATACAGCAATGCGTTTATGAATAGCAACGCAGGAATACCTAATCTGAAGCTCATATGCCGTGTTTTATGGCGTTTACGGTACATGGCAATTAGAACGCCTAATGCTCCCCCGATCAGGGCCAGGAAAAACAACGTCCGTTCAGGTACACGATCGCGATGTTTACGTGCTCTCTTTTTATCTTCCGACATTACCAGATAGCCTACTGCATTGATAAACAGCAGCCATACCAACAAGCCTGTCTGCAATGTCTCTCCTCCTTTTGCACACCTACCAAGTTCAGGATTAGGCCTTATATAGCGCTCCCCCCTCATTATAACCCCACCCCTTTTACAGAAACAACGCCTCCCCTGACTTGGATAGTGCTTTTGCGGAAATAGTAAGGTGGCATAAGGGCGATCCCCGAGTGCATCTATTTCGTCTTAAAGGAGGGACTACGATGGAAAGCACCCATGAATACGTTGAAAAGCTGCGAGAAAATGCAAAAAAGGCAGAACGCAACCGCAAACGAGGAAAAGGAACTCCCAGCGCCAGCTTGCCGACAAAACAGCATACCAACAATCCTTGATCAAGGAATCTGTGTTAAGCTGTATAGCCACGTTATTAACGTATAGTATCAACTTAACCTTGCAGCTTTTCCTGAGAATTGAGTACAAGGTAAACTCCGTTGTTTAGCTTCCACAATAACAGCAAGCAGACTTCTTATAAGATATCTGCTTGTTGTTTTTGCAAATATTTTTTTGAAATCGATTACATTTATAATAAACAAGTTCTAAAGTCATATTTCCTAACATAAGTGTTGACTAAAAACAATTTTACACCCTATAATTCGTGATATTAACGTAATTCGACAAAATTTTTGTCAGTTAATCTATCATTAATATTTGAGGTTTAAGACTGGAGAGGAGCTTTATATGACTAACATGAAAAAAATGACGATGATTCCCCTGTTGGCTAGCTTTATTCTCGGTAGTACCTTGTGGAGTAGTGGATTTACCGCCAACGCTGCGGCAGCAGCTACAACCAGCACAACTGCACCTACTTCTGCCACTACAACGTCGGACAAATCCGAAAATCCTCAAACCAATCATTTACCCAATATTAAAATACTTGCCACGGGAGGAACCATTGCAGGATCATCTTCCGTCAATACTGATACGACCGGCTACAAAGCAGGCGCGTTAGGTGTGGAAACTCTGATCAATGCCGTTCCTGAGATGAAAAGTATTGCAAATGTCAGTGGTGAGCAAGTTGTTAATGTAGGTAGCCCCGACGTTAATAATGAAATCCTCTTAAAACTTGCCAAACGTACCAATGAACTGCTTGCCAGAGACGATGTAGACGGCATTGTCATTACACATGGCACAGATACATTAGAAGAAACCGCTTATTTCCTCAATCTTGTTATCAAAAGCGATAAGCCAGTAGTTGTCGTTGGCTCTATGCGTCCAGCTACTGCCATCAGTGCCGATGGTCCCTTCAACCTGTATAATGCAGTGAAAGTCGCCGGGGCTTCGGCCTCTAAAGGTCAGGGTGTACTCGTCCTGCTGAACGACCGTATCGGTGCAGCAAGATATATTACTAAAACAAACACAACAGCAGTCGATACGTTCAAGTCTGTGGAGCAGGGATACCTTGGAGCTGTTGTGGGTGATCAAGTGTACTACTACAACAAATCCACGCACAAGCATACGACTTCTTCTGTATTCGACATCTCTAACCTGACTCAACTGCCGCAAGTAGATATTTTATACGAGTATCAAAACAATGGTCGCTATCTGTATGATGCAGCCGTAGCAGCTGGTGCCAAGGGTATTGTCGTAGCTGGTTCCGGTAATGGTTCCTTGTCCAAAACCTCCTCAGAAGGCGCAGAGGCCGCAGGTAAAAAAGGAGTGATTATTGCCCGCTCCAGCCGCGTGGGAAGTGGAGTTGTGTCCCCGTCAACAAAAGACGCGGCATCGAACTTTGTGTCGACCGATTCGCTTAATCCGCAAAAAGCACGGATTTTGCTCATGCTTGCTTTGACCCAAACTCACGATGTTAACCAAATTCAATCCTTTTTTAATGAATACTAAAAGCAGTCATCCCAAATCAAATAAATAGATCATCTTTATTATGAAAAAGAAGCAGCGATTACGGTTGACCACCGTAACTGCTGCTTCTTTTTTTGCGAGACAATTCTAGCATTAGTAACTATTTCATCTGTTATCCAATCGTCTTGGTCTTAAACAGTAATTCGTTGTTCCTCCCATGTAGCATCAAGACTGCTGTTTGGGAATCCCATTCAAGCTTGGAGGATATTTCGCTTGCTTCTCTGGATGAGGAGCGATTTCTTCCTCCAGAATACTTGATTTATTTTGCTGATTATTGATTTTAAGCGACTTATGCTTGGGCATAAATACTCACCTCCTCGGATTACCATGCCAAGGAGTGATCGTTTTTATACCGACGTATACCTGCTGATTATGTTGACTACAGCACTTTTGGTCATCCGTTATTTGCCCTGCTTTTGTTCCATCGCTGCTTTTAGCAAATCACCCAAACTGGAGCCAAAAGATTCCTGCTTTTCAAATTGTCTTACTAGCTTTTGCTGTTCCCGTTTGTTTACCCGCTGCTTGTCATTATCCAACGTCTCAGTAATGCCGCAGGGCAGGCATCTTACATATAGCCCTGCCTTGCCCTCTTTCATTTCCATTTTCTTATGACACTGCGGACAACGTCGATTGGACAAACGTTTTTCCCCTGAACGACGGTAACCGCAATCCGCACTTGGACATACAAGGAACTTTCCTTTCTTCCCCTTCTTCTCCAACAGCTTTGTACCACAATCAGGACAATGACTATTCGTCACGTTGTGGGGCTTGTACTCCGCACTGCTATTTTTTACAGTGGAAACCAACTCTTTCGCCATAGCACGAATAGAATTCAAAAACGGTTCCGGTTGTCCTTGACCACGAGCAATCCGTTCCAGCTCCGCTTCCCAACGTGCCGTCAGTTCGGGCGTTCTAAGCTGTGGAGCCGCCAGTTCAATCAGTTGCTTACCTTTCCCTGTGGGATGCATCACGTTCCCCTGACGCTCAATCGTATCCGAGCTGACAAGCTTCTCAATCAGATCGGCACGGGTAGCAGGAGTACCCAGTCCATGCTTTTCCATCTGAGCGAGCAGGGCTGCTTCTGTATACCGCTTCGGCGGCATCGTTCGCCCAGCTCGTATAAGACAACGTTGTAACCGGACTGAATCTCCTTTTTGCAGCTCAGGTAAAATAACGCCTTGTCCATTGTTTTCCCGATCCTCTGCTTCTTCATCATCCATATCATAATGGTTCGCGTCATATACAGCACGCCATCCGCTATCTTTTACCGTTGTGCCTTTTACCTGAAACGTCTCCTGCTCCACCGTTACTGATACGGCTACAGCATCATAACGTGCAGGTGGATAGAATAGACTGATAAAACGTCGTGCAATCAGATCATACAGTTTACGTTCCTCTGGGCTCAACTGATTAAGCAATAATGTCTGCTCAGTAGGAATAATCGCATGATGATCCGTGACTTTACTGTCATCCACAATTCGCTTTGTGATTGGTAGGTTGTTACGCAATAGCGGACGTGCCAAGGAAGCATATGGACCTACTGCTACACTACTGAGCCTTTCCTTAAGTGTGTCCACCATATCGGATGTCAGATAACGGCTGTCCGTACGTGGATAGGTCACCAGCTTATGCTGTTCATACAGACGCTGAAGCAGATTAGACGTCTGTTTAGCCGAAAAGCCATAGCGCTGATTAGCATCTCTTTGCAGCTCTGTTAGATCATACGCTAGCGGATGAGGCTCGTTCTTTTCGCTCTTTTTAACACTGGCAACTGTGCCTTTGGCCCCCTCAAGTCTGCGGCGCAAAGCCTCTGCTTGAGTGCGGTCAAACATGCGTGAATCCCCGCTTTCTGCCCGCCAAGTTGCCTGAAAATCGCCAAAATCCGCCGTCAGAGTATCATATTCCTGAGAACGGAATTCGGTAATTTCTTTCTCACGCTCCATAATCATCCCCAGCGTTGGCGTCTGCACTCTTCCAGCCGAAAGTTGGGCGTTATAACGACAAGTCAACGCGCGAGTTACATTGAGACCAATCATCCAGTCTGCTTCAGCTCTACAGCGAGCCGATTCATATAAACGATCAAACTGCTGACTAGGCAATAGCTTTGCAAAACCTGCCTTAATCGCCTTGTCCGTCTGCGAGGAGATCCATAAGCGCCGGAAGGGCTTTTTCCAGTTTGCCATTTGGATGATCCAGCGTGCCAACAATTCTCCTTCACGAGCAGCATCTGTTGCCACGATAAGCTCTCCAATGTCCTGCCGCTTCATGAGCTGTTGCACAGCTTTGAACTGATGGTTACTTTCGCGCAGCACCTTTAACTTTGAACTCTTCGGAAGAATAGGCAGGTCCTCCAAATTCCAGGTCGCATACTTAGAATCGTAATCCTCCGGCTCTGCTAAGCCGACCAAATGTCCCAGTGCCCACGTCACCACGTACTGGGGTCCTTCTATATAACTTTTATGCTTCTCGCGGCTACCCATCACACGTGCAATCTCTCTGGCCACGGACGGTTTTTCTGCCAATACCAATACCTTCATGTTACGCTCCTTTCTCTCATAGTGTTAATTATACCATCCTGCCATCTTACGATAAATTCTAATGCCAACGGCTCTTATTAACATGATCGTACATACTATTGCTATTGCTTCTACATCGGTTAGGATAACTTACAAATCAGGCACACTCCATTTTAATAGCAGACCCGCATAGGTGAGACCTCCCCCAAATCCATATAACAACACATGTTGTCCATACCGTAAACGTCCATCATCCAAACCACACTGCAAAGCCAACGGGATGGATGCCGCCGATGTATTACCATACAACTCTACGCTTGTCAGCGTTTTTTCCAAAGGTACTGTACTTCTTTCACATATGGACTCGATCATTCTCAAATTAGCGCTATGAGGGACAAACCAGTCAAGATCCTCCTTCTTCATATTTGCCTTATCCAATAATCGTTCGATTCCCGTTGGAACAGAGCGAACAGCCCATTTATAAACCTCACGTCCATTTTGAGCAATAAATCCATGGTCTTGCAGCTTCTCTCCATCCAAATGATCAGATAATCCCACACGGTAAAGATGTGCTCCTCCTTGCCCATAAGTACCTATATCAGAAGTTAAAAATGATCCTTCATCCTCGTCATATTCAACAAGGGCAACTCCTGCACCATCTCCAAAAAGTATACACGTCGTCCGATCCGTATAATCTGTAATTTTGGACAACGTTTCGGCTCCCACTACTAGCACCTTACGATGCAGACCACTCGTAATAAGGCCATTTGCCAAATGAAGTCCATAGGAAAAACCTGCACATGCTGCACTAATATCCATTGACCCCGTGTTCGGAATATCAAAATGAGCCTGAATACGTGAAGCCGTGCTTGGAAAGTAGTAATCAGGTGTACTAGTCGCTACAATGATCATCTCAACATCGTTTATATTTACGTCGTATAGGTTAATCATACGTGTAATAGCTTGTATACATAAATCAGATACATATTGATCTTCAGCCGCAATTCGTCTTTCACGCATACCCGTTCTTTGTACAATCCACTCGTCACTAGTGTCCACAAGCTTCTCCAAATCGGTGTTTGTCAAAATGCGTTCAGGCACATAAGTGCCAAAGGCCGTAAGCTTAGCTTTTGAATTCAACAATCTGATCACTCTCCTTTGTAATCCTTATTCACATTATAACACCAGATACTAATACCTGGTACTAAATTATTTTAAAAACGTCTTCTTATTTACTAGTTAATATCCACTTATCCAGTTGAACTTATAACAAACTCACTTTAAATAAAATCCCTCTGCCTTTTAACGCAAAAAAGAGACCATGATCTTCAGAAGATCATGGTCTCTTTTGTTTGTTGCTTGGCGACGTCCTACTCTCCCAGGACCCTGCGGTCCAAGTACCATCGGCGCTGGAGGGCTTAACGGTCGTGTTCGGGATGGGTACGTGTGGAACCCCTCCGCTATCGCCACCAAACATGA